>JAYTAK010000767.1:0-3440 GCA_043737515.1 Candidatus Kuenenia sp.
GAAGCTCTGGCTGTCGGAGCGACGAATTCAATGTACAACGTGCTCTTCAAATTCCGCGATATCGCCGGCACGGATGTATTTGACGGGATGGGGGTCGGGTTGCGGGCTCATACGTTTCAGGGCACATCGCTGGACGACATGACGGTGGAATTGATCAATTTGTCACTCAGCGACATTAACGGCTGCAAGCCATGCACAGCCGCTCATGTCCAAAAAGCCCGGCAAACCGGCCTTTCAGACGAAGCCATTTACGAAGCCATCCAGTGTGCGGCGACCATGATTGCCGGGACGCAGTATCTCAGGTCGATAGGAATCGCTTAGACCAGATTCACCCGTGCGAAAGACGGTGATTTCGATCCGAAAGCCTTGATTTCCGGTTGGAAAGCTGCCATCCTTTCCCGCTTCGCTGCTCCCCGGCGTTCGCAGGGAAGTGAATTTACGCCTGTTTTGTGTCAGTTCAGTGTTTTCGGAGTTGTTTGAGATGCACATTCGTAAGGGTGACCTGGTTGAAGTTGTTTCTGGTGACGATTCAGGAACGCGTGGCCCGGTGATGTCAGTTGACCGGAAGAATGGCAAAGTCGTCATCGAAGGCGTGAATAAAGTTTACAAGCACGTCAAACGCGGCCATCCGAAGAGCCCGCAAGGCGGTCGTCTCCACAAGGAACTGGCGATCGATGCGTCCAATGTGATGCACATTTGCCCGAAGACAAACAAGCCGACGCGCGTAGGCGTGAAAGTCAACGCCGACGGCAGCAAAGACCTGATCGCCAAACGCAGCGGTGCCCCTATTCGTCAGATTCTGCAGACGAAAAAGGACTGATCACCTTCGGTGATTCTGGCTTTCATTCCGGGACAGCCGTCCATGAGTACACGAAAAAACTGGCCGTGAGGTGATCCCTTCACGGCCGTTTTTTTCGTACTACTAACGGTTGAATTCTTGTTGTGCCGCGAAGCTTATCAGCTTGCTCGTAACCGAAGGTGGGGCGGGTGCGACAAGAATATTGGTGACAGAAAAATGAATCGCAGGATGAAAAAACTCTTTGCTCCATTTTTCTGTCACCAATTTTTCTGTCTTCTTTGTTTCTGTGTTTCGGAGTCCCGGCTTTAATCAATGGGTTGCTGGCAAAGCCCGCGCCGGGTCATCTCGTTTCGAGTTCAAAATGTTGGTCTTCGTCTCAATCTAATGCGTCGCTATACCGAGCCACATCGTGCATAACAGGGTCTTCATTACCTCCGTCGGAAAGTTTTATCCTGGCGACCCGGTGTCCAATGATCAGATGGAGGAACGGCTCGGACAAATCGGGAGTTCCCCGTCTCGGCTTCGTGAACGCGTGTTGCAGCAGAACGGTATTCTGCAGCGTCACTATGCGATCGACGGGAATCAGCAGACAGTCTGCTCAAACGCCCGGATGGCGGCTCATGCGATTCGAGATGCCGTCGGCCGCAGCGGGCTGGATCTGAAGGAATTTCCACTGCTGGTGGCCGCTACGTCGCAAGGGGATCTTCCCTTGCCGGGGTTTGCCAGCATGGTTCACGGCGAACTCGAAATGCCTCCCTGTGAGATTGCCACGCTGCACGGCATCTGCGCCAGCAGTGTGGCGGCGCTCAGGTATGCGAGCCTGGCAATTGGAGCGGGTGACTTTACCAAAGCGCTGTGTGTGGCAAGTGAATTTCCAAGTCGGTTGCTCAAGGTGTCTCGGTTTCAGGCTCAGGGATATGGTGACGAGAAGCGGATTGCACTCTCGAGCGGAAGTCATCATTCGCGACCTTTGTGGTGAGTCAGGGACATTCCTTCCTCGGTCGGTGATGCCAATCGAGATCTACACGACAGCCACTATGGGTTTCCGCGTTTCGATGTATCTGATGATTGCAACCTGGATCGTCGGAGGCATCACGGGTTGGGTGAATTCCCCACACATTGGATAGTTCTCATGATTGTAGGATCCCATGAAAATATTCATGTTTTCCAATGATCATTTTCGCAGTCACATTTTTCGATTGTTATTGCGGCAACAACAGTTTTAGTTGCGCACGGTCGGTGCCGTCGCTATGCCTGCCGCAGTCCGGCGATTCTGCGGACGCAAATCTCTGCGTAGAAGCGCTCTGTCGAGTAGACGGATTGCGGGAGCGTCGCTTACGAGATTTATCGTTGACGCCTATGAACGCCTGAAAGACTGCTCGCGACTAGCCGTGCGAGCTGTTGGACTGGGAAGCGCTTGGACTCCTGAGTTTTCAAGGATGTAACGAGTCATTGCAGAGCAATTTGTATGAGTTGAAATGCGGATCTTGGTGGCCAAGTTTAGCCTGGCATCGATCCGCCGTGGTGGCAGGTTGGTCTGGAAATCGTGGCTCTCGTGATGTGGAACGAGGTGCATTTCTATTCCAATCACTGGCTGCTGCATACGAGGTGGCTGAAGCGTTTTCACTTGCCACATCATCATTCGGTGGTGCCGACACCGTGGTCTACGTACAGCTTTCATCCGCTTGAGGCCGTCATGCTGGGCAACGTCCCGCTGCTGCCGATGCTATTGCATGACTGGAGCATTCACGCACTGCTGACCCTTCCGGTGTTCAGCATTGTGTTCAATAATATCGGTCATTCAAACTACGACTTTCTGCCGGATGCGAAACGAGACCGCTGGTGGCTCAATGCCGCGCGCCGTCAGCATCTGCACCACGCCTGCTTTCACGGCAACTATGGTTTCATGTTCCCGTTCATGGATCGACTGTTTGGTACTGCTCTCTCACCTGACGCCGTACAACCTCAGCTCTCGCGCCATTCAGCTCACCAGGCGACCGATGCTTCGTAACCGATGAGATCACGACAGTCGGTGTTGTCTCTGGTCGCCCAGCCAATCACAGGTTGCCGGTTGCCGGTTGCCGGGGCTCGCAAATGCACTGCGACTACGTCAGGCGTTCCAGCACGTTGTCGATCAGGTTGTAGTGCTTCGCTTCTTCGGCTGACATGAAATTGTCCCGGTCCGTGTCGTCTTCGATCTTGTTGAGCGTCTGACCGGTGTGTTTGAGAAGAATGTCGTTCATTCTGGCTTTGATCCGCAGCACTTCCTTGGCGTGAATTTCCAGATCTGTGGCGGTCCCTTCCATGCCCGCGAGCGGCTGATGAATCATGATGCGGGCATTGGGCAGCGCGTTGCGTTTGCCCGGTGCGCCAGCGGTCAACAGAATCGCACCCATGCTGGCGGCCTGACCGATACAGTATGTCGCCACGTCGCAACTGATGTACTGCATCGTGTCGTAGATCGCCATGCCGGCTGTGATCGAACCACCGGGGCTGTTGATGTACAGATGAATGTCTGCCTTTGGGTCGTCGAACTGCAGAAACAACAACTGCGCCACAATGCTGTTCGCAACGTCATCATTCACACCACTGCCCAGGATCACGATTCGATCCTTCAGCAGACGGCTGTAGATGTCCATCG
>JAYTAK010000768.1:0-18031 GCA_043737515.1 Candidatus Kuenenia sp.
CACCGTTATCATCCCACTCCACAGCGATCCGGTGAGCGGCGTTTTCGGAGGAGAGACCAAGAAACGCTGGCAAGAATTTTGGCCGAATGTGCTTCAATCGAATCAAGCACACACCTGCCATACCCATTCCGTTGACCAGTTTGGGGCGGAACGGACTGGGAAGCAGACGAGCAAGTACGTCAGGTTTCACCCGGTAATTGACCAGTATTCTTCGGTCAATCAGTCCACGGATTACAGGAATTCGCACGGTAGTCTCCTTGCCACATAAAACGGAAGATAATGCTACAGATAACTTGGATGGAACACACTTTCGCCCTGTTCCCGATGGCTCCTTACAGCCTCGGATCGACCGGTTCGCTCTCCAGGGCCAGCACTCCAAAGACACACTCATGGACTCGCCGCAACGGTTCGTGTCGCACGAATCGTTCCAGCCCTTCAATGCCAAGTGCGAATTCACGCAATGCCAGGGATCGCTTGGCTCCAAGTCCACGGCTCCGCAGCCGGGCGAGATGTTCAACAGCGGTGTAATCCGGGCCGTAGATGATCCGCAGGTATTCTCGGCCTCGGCACTTCACAGCAGGTTGTACCAGACCCTTCTTGCCCCTCATGATGAAATCCATCGGCTTGATGACCATCCCTTCGCCACCACGAGCAGTGAGGCTTTCCCACCATTCAACGCCTGCCTGTTCGCTGTCAGGGTTGGTCACGTCAACGATGTGGAACTCGGTCGCCAAAAGGAATTTTGGATCGTGCTGACAGACTTTCGCCAGACGTTCCATGTGCCAGACGTGATTTTGGTGCGTGTGAACCTTTCCTTCTGTTGCCAGCAGATGGAAGGGTGCGAGTCGGAGATCGTCCAGTGATTCCACGGACCAGCAGTATTGACGATAGGCCGTCACAAACTTGCCCACATTGCTGCGGATGTCTCGAAACTTGCTGAGCAAGCCGCCAATCATTTCCGCATTGTCACCATTCAAACGACCGGCAGTCTGTTCAAGGGCAGACGACACGGCAGGCAATGACGCATTTCCGGCGGCACCGACTGCCGCATACTGTGATCGCAAGAGTTCCTGTGCCTTGGCGGACCACGGCATCAATTCACAATCAAGACAAGCCCAGGTCGTGTTCATGTCGTCCCAGAAGCCTGACGCCGAGAGCGATGCTCGGAGTCGTTCCAGGAACCGACGTTCGAGGTCCATGTCACTGAAGAACCGCCGACCAGTCCGTGTGTAGACGATGCCGAACTCATTTTCCACGACACCAAAACGCTTACGAGCGGCGGCCTCATCTCGACAGACAACCACCACTGCCCGAGATCCCATGTGCTTTTCTTCGCAGACGACCGTTGGCACTCCTTGATTGCGGAAATACGAAAAGGCTTCAGCGGGATGCTCCAGCAGTTGGGAAGGATCAAGGTGGAACGATGAAGGCTGAATGGGAACCTTGTTCGCATCGTTCATCCTTTCTCCTTCAGCCTTTGTCGTCTCACACGGCGACATCGTGGGAGGCAGGTAGATCAGCCACTTCGGATTGGCGGCGAAACGACTCATCACTTCCAAAGCCGCCGTGGCGTTTTCCTCACGAATCGTCACGTTGTGATGCAACCGGGTCGAGACAATTCGCTTGCCGATCACGTCCTCTGCATCCAGCAAATCGTCGTGAAGCTGCTGGGCAGAGAGGACTGGAGCCTTCTGTTCCACGGGCAAGAATGGCCGAGACGGTTCGCAGTAGGTCTGCCTGGCGGGAACCGAGACAAATTCCTTCTCTGGATATCGCAGGGCTGTGAGCTTTCCGCCGAAGACGCAACCCGTGTCGATATTGACCGTGCGGTTGAGCCATTCCGGTTCGGGAACGGGTGTGTGTCCGTAAACGACCATCGCTGAGCCTCGGTAATCCGCCGCCCAGTTGCATCGCACGGGAAGCCCGAACTCGTCGGTCTCGCCGGTAGTTTCCCCATACAAGGCGAAGTCCCGCACCCTGCCTGAGCCTCGCCCCTGCATGGCTTCTTTCATCCCTGCATGGGCGACGACCAGCTTTCCATCATCCAGCACGAAATGGCTGACGAGAGCATCCAGAAAGTCCGCCAGCGATCTGCAAAACGGGCCTCGAACTTCATCAGGCAGGGCGTCGATCTCTGCCATCGTTTGGGCGAGACCATGCGTGATCTGGACGTCTCGCCCATTCAGCTTTTTGAGCAGCTTCATGTCGTGGTTTCCGGGGACGCAGAGAGCCGATCCAGACTGCACCATGTTCCAGACGATGTTCAGCGTATCGAGCACCCGTGGTCCCCGATCCACGAGATCACCGACAAAGACAGCCTTCCTGCCCTCGGGATGGAGGAAAGGCTGAAGGTGGAAGGATGAAGGATGAGTCAGAGTTGAGCCATCTACCTCTTCATTCATCCCTCCGCCTTCCGCCTTCATCCTTCTCAAATACCCCAGCCGATCAAGCAACTCCTCAAGTTCATCAGCACAGCCATGCACATCACCGATGAAGTCGAACGGACCATGTTCGTGGCTGCGGTCATTCCACAACGGGACACGTTCGATGACGGCGGCTTCGACCTCTTCGACACTCTCCAACACGAAGACATGCCGGAAGCCTTCCCGCTTCAGCCCTTTGAGTGCTCGCCGCAACTGCGACCGTTGCTGTCGAATGACATGCGGCCCAAACATCCGATCCTGCCGATCCCGGTTCCGTTCGTGGCAGATCTCTTCTGGAATATTCAGCACGATGGCAACGGGCAGGCAGTGATATTTCCGAGCGAGAGCCACCAACGGTGCTCGTGCCTCGGGCTGGACACTGGTCGCATCGACGACCGTCAGCCGCCCCCGTGCCAGCCGCTTGGCCGCAACGTAGTGCAGCACCTCGAAGGCATCGTTGGTCGCCGCCTGATCGTTCTCATTATCACTCACCAATCCTCGGCAATAATCGGACGACAACACTTCGCTCGGCAAGAAATGCTTGCGTGCAAACGTGCTCTTGCCGGAACCGCTGGGGCCGATGAGTACGACGAGGGAGAGCTTGGGTATGGAAATCTTCATGGTGTTTGCAAGTCATCGCTCTCTGGCGAGCGGGGGATGTAAATCCCCTGATACCGTTTATAAAGGCAATTCGAGGATTGACACCCAATGGACTCGTTTTAACACAGTGTCGCCTTTTGCTCCGCAAAAGTCCTACAGCTTTTGCAGAGCAAAAGGCAACACTCCACAACACAAAAATCCAGCGAGGCTTCACGGCTTCGCCGCTCGCCTCAGACCAATGGATTGTAAATCGCAGTTGGGCGGTCCGACATCCTGTCGAATCTCAGTCGCGGCGTCCTGCCACGAAAGTTTAACGCATTGTGGCCAAATCCGGAGTGACTGGAACCAGAGACGGGCAGGGTTGTGGCAACTCTGTGCAAGGCTGCGATTCCTGTAGCTTGGACATTCATGTCCGAGATATTGACCAAACAAGGTCGCATTATCGAGCGGCTGTCAATGTCTAACAACCATCGCTTCGACCGTGTTTTATTTCCATTCTTCCTTTGTCTTCAGTCGTATTCTCACAAGCAAATCATTCAACGCCGCCGCAGCAGTCGGTGCTTCCGGCAGGCGGCTTTCTTCAAATGCAGTCTGCAAGACGGATCGCAATCGTTCATACTCGGCTGCATGGAATTTCAGGTCCGCCGTCTCCAGTCTCCCCTTTTCCGGGCCACCGGTCTTTAGAGCAATCAGATCCGGGATGTACGACAACTGGGCGACATCGTTCAGCCGGACAAGGTTCGCCTCGATTTCGCCAGTCCGCATGAGATGAATTCCCGTCAGCAGCACTCGATACACGTACAGCAGCGGTTTGACATGTGGCGGATCAGCCTTCAGGAACAGCTTCCATTGGGTCTCGGCAAATCCGAAGTAATGATGGGCATGATGTTTTGTGATGCAGTCGGCGGCAATGGCCTTGAGTTCCTCATGCTCCGGGGTCGTCAGTACGATCAGCGGGGACAACAGTTGTTCCAGCACATATCCGTTTTTCTTGAGCATCAAGCCAAAGAATTTTCTGGCGTCATGCGTCACGAGGTCGATTTCCAGACCATCATGAATGCCGGATTTTTCAACGGTCTCCTCGACTTCAGGCATTCCCACGACATCTCGCAGCGGCAATAAATGCACACCTCGCAAGTCGAAGTCAGAATCGGGCGATGGAAACCCATAGAGGTGTGCTCCGCTGATCGTGACGAACAACAGCGGATACGGATGGGCCGCTACCTGCTTGTGAAGTCTGGCGTCGAAGTTCATTTTGATAGTTTTCCGCTCCAAAGTCACAGATTCTCGCCGATTCCATTGTCTGGCAATCCCATGAGTTGTCGCCATCGAGCTTCGATCATTGCAGTGTGAATTGTTCCATTGAGACCATAATTTCCGAGTGCAATTCCGTCGTTGATTTCGACGAGCACTGTTTCGTCCGTTGCCGTAATTCCCCAATCCATGCTGAATGCAATGGGGTGATCTTCAAAACCGACGAGTGCATCTTTAAGTCTTACTGGATTGGGAAACAGAAGTGGATTCCCGTGGTAGCGGGCGACGTGCATAATTCGGCTTCGTAACACATACGCTCGCCATTCCGTGCGAAATTCCACTGGTTCCTGAGCGAGTATAGGTTCGTCGTCATCAACTGCGCCAAGTCGTGCGAGATCAGACGAGCATTGAACCACTTTCCCGGCAAAAAGCTTCGTACGCAGAAGGGGTTTGACGTGCAGTGGAAGCATGGGGGAACTCGCCAGTGCCAGTGATCGGATTTCGCCGAATGATCCCGTCCAGAACCTCCGTCCGATCCAAGGCTTCAAGCAGTCGGGCAAGTCCGGGACGATTGGTTGTGGACGACCTGCTCGGACCAGAGCTTCTTGAATCGACTTGACGCTTCCGGCCACAATCGTCTCTTCCGGGTGCTTTAACAGACCACGATCCAGAAAGCCATCGTCCAGTTGTGGGTAGTCGAAACGAACAACCTCATATCCACGCTCCCAGAACCAGTAAGCAGTCTGGTTGAAACTGAGGTATGAAACATCACTTTCGAGCATTTGTTGAACGTAGGCACGCATCTTTCACTCCACGGCACTTCGGCGTGCTTTTAAAAGGAAGCTGTTCGCTTGTTCGTAGTTGGGGCGTTCCGGCAGCTTGGATTCCGACACCGCTTTGTCGAATTCCGTGTGCAGGCTTCGCCTCCACTTCTCAGTCTCTTCCCAAGGCATCTCACCTCTTTTGACCGCCAGCAGTTGGTCTCGATATTCATCAACCCGCACGGGGACAAAGCCGTGTCGCAGGACACTAATTCCTGAAATCAGCAACCGAATCAGGTGCATGACGTGCTTCCATTTCACCTCCCCGTGAATCCGCAGATCGGACTGCATCTTCTTGAACTGCGACATCACGTAGCCGTTGTAGGTCTGGTAGACCATCCGAGACAAAAACACTGACCGCATCTGCAGCAGTTCCTCCGCCAATGGAGTCGTCTTCTCGATGAGCGGCGTGTAGAGGCATTCCAGTACGTTCGGATTTGCTTTGAGAGCCAGCACTAAAAACCGCTGCAACTCCCAGTAGTGTTCCTGCGTTTCGTGGCACTCGATCTGTTCCGGCACGCCATACAATGACCAGTGCAACTCGGCAGACGGCAGATAGATACCTCGGTAGTCGGTATCGGACTTGTGATCATCAAGACCATAAGCCCGAGAGCCGATGACGCAGCGAAAGATCACGCGATCATAGAGATCGCTCCGGGCCACAGAGATCTGCAGGTCACCGATTGCACCTTCCTTGAAATGGGCCAGCATGACCAATTCATCTCGCCGCAAGGCTTCTTCCACGCCATCAGGGAAGCGGACCCGATAAGAATGATCGAGATCTCCCGGCGAACGGACGATTACGCCCACTGCCCCTCGTGGATGCAGCATCCGTCCGTTTTGCCCGACGATTTCCCGCAGACAAACGACCTGTGTCCCTTCGGAAAAGATCAGATTTGGATTTTGATGAACTCGTTCAGACATTTTTTAGACATCAACTACGGGTGAAGAGTGTGCGACACAAACTGTACGCGTGCCATCCAATCAAGAGTGAAAACATGAGAACACAGCCAGGATCAATGATTGGTGGTATCCACCAGATCATGCGTATCGTTGGAGATGGCGAGAGTAGACATCCAATTGTCCCGGTCAGTCCTCCGATTAGCGGGATCATTGAGTAACCGGCCCTGTCGGGATTCGCTTTCTTTCGACGAGATACGTGTCCAATTGCGATCCACTGAGAAACGCCAACGAAGAGTCCAAAAGTGATCAATGCAGACGACGCTATCCAGAGAATCATGATCAATCTCTCCGCAATGAACTGCGTCTCAAGTGGTTGTTAGACATTCTGTTTGACCTCAAACACCGCCAACTGCGTCGGCGATCCAACCCGTTCGTCCACCGCACCGACCGGAACAAATCGCACGCTGTAACCGTGCTGACTTGCGACACGATTGGCCCAGTCCTGAAACTCCTGCCGAGTCCACTCAAAGCGATGATCGGCATGACGAAATGTTCCAGCAGGCAGGCTCTCCCACATCACATTGTATTCGCTGTTGAGCGTCGTCAGCACGACAGTCTGAGGCCGGGCGAACTCGAACACCACTCGCTCGAATGCTGACAACCTCGGTGGATCGAGGTGTTCGATCACTTCGACAACGGCTGCCGCATCAAAGTTCGCCAAACGCTGGTCTCGATAGATCAGCGAGCCGTGAATCAACTTGATCCGCTCCGCCTGACGATCAGAAATCTGGTCGAGGTTCAGCCGACGATGAGCGATCTCCAGTGATCGGATCGAAACATCCATGCCGACGATCTTTTCAAACTGACGGTCGGCGAGCAGGTCTCGGAGCAACTTACCTTCGCCGCAGCCAAGGTCCAGCACGCTCCGGGCACCGCTTCCACGCAATGCGGCCAGCACACTGCCGTGTCGTTGTTCGTTGAGGGACAAGGCGGACAAGGCTGATGGTGGAAGGATGAAGGATGAATCAGAAGCGGTGTCCTCGTCTTCATTCGTACTTCCGCCTTCATCCTTCAGCCTTTCCAGCGCCTCCCGGAACAGGTTCGACCTGTGCCGCAGGTAGCGACGAGTGATTAGTTCCTTCTCCGGATGTGACGCCAGCCATCCGGCCCCGTGGTCCAGCAGCTTCTCCAGCTCGTCATCGCCGACGAAATAGTGCTTTTGATTGTCGAACACCGGAATCAGGACGTAAAGATGCGTCAGTAGTTCTGACAGGAGTTTGGTTGCTGCAATCGTCACTGAGAAATACGGGCTTTCGCCCCACTCGGGAAACTGAGTGTCGAGTGGGTGCCGTGTCATTTCCACGGTGTAGCCCAGAGGTTCGAAGATCCGCTGCACGAGCCCTTCACCGCCTCGAACTGGCAGCACATCAATGCGAGCCGTCAGCGGTATGGGCACCTTGACCAACTCCTCTCGATCCTTGCATCGACCGGACATGGCCGATCCGAAGACTTGAGAGATGGCAACACTCAGGAATGACGATGCCACATAGGGCCGATCGTTCACGTATTGCCCCAGGAGAAAACTTTGGTCTCGGCTTTTGCCTCGGACCATACCCACCGGGTCCACATCCAGCAGCAGTGCCGCCGAGGTTCGTTCGTCCGAGACTTCGGGATAGAAGACGTGGGCTTTTCCAAAGCTCAGATTGAAGCTTTGACACCGCTCCGGGTGCTTGTGCAGCAGGTAGCCCAGATCGGTAGCGGGTTCATGCGTTGTGGAGATTGTCAGGAGCATGCCAGTTAGCCCGAAGAACGAAATGGAAAACACAATCATGCACAATGCTCGCCGAACCAGGAATGCTTCGATGGGCACCATTGTTCACTCGCGAAAGAAAGTCGTGCCGGTTCACGCCGCTTGGATCATACCCTCATGTGCGACGACGACACCCTGATTCGCCACAGGGTTCACTCATCAATACTTCCTGATTCGTCAAATCCGGAGCGCCGTGATCGTCATCGACATGCACACTCTTTTACATCTTCACTTTCACGCAATAAAGCTCACCGCCCGCTGTGATATACAGAGTTTCTGCATCATGCCCGGCTCCGAGGCAGCAATTCGACGGCAGCGTAGGTGTTTTCAAGAATGCCAACTCTTTGCCGACGGGACTGTAGACCGCGATTCCGAAACGTTTTTCGGATCGCACGGCTGCGAAGATGCGACCACTGGCATCGACCGTCATGCCGTCAATTCCATCTTCTTCTCCAAAATTCACGAGTGTCTTTCGATGCGTCAACGTCCCGTCATCGGTGATGTCGAACGCTTCAAGCGTCATTTTTTTCTTTGACGCGGCTGGTTTATCCGCCAGGCCCACGGAACCGTTGTCCGTGCTGGCGACGTAGATCGTTTTGCCATCCGGCGAAACACCAATTCCGTTTGGTTTCGACGCAAACTTTGTGGCGACGGTTGTTACGCCTGTCTTCGGATCGAAACGAAACACCCACATTCCCGGCAGGGCCAGCGGTTCGAAACCCACATAACGAGGATCACTGAAGTAGATACTGCCGTCCGGATGAATTGCCAGATCGTTCGGTGAGTTAAACGGCTTCTTTTCGAACAACTCGGAGACGCCTCGCACCAGACCATCTTCCGTCACTTCGCACAACGCTCGCAGCCCACCGTTGGCTCCGCAACACGCGAGCATCCTGTCACCGGAATCAAATTCCAGGCCATTACTCTTGCTGCTGTTCGCACAAAAAACCTGCGTATTGCGGGTCGCTGGATTGAACATCAGAATACGACCGGCCGTCGCTGGATCGCTGGGAATATCGCTGAAGAAAATCAGGCCGTCCGACCTTGCCGCAACGCCTTCGGTAAATTCACCGCCGTCCCACAGCAACTCTGGCTCCGCATTCACTGCAAAGACACCGTCGTCGGCACGCATTGAAGAACTCGTGGCAGCGATCAACGCGATGCTGACAAATTTGACAGACAATGACTTGAAGAAGGATGGTCGCAACATCAAAAATCTCCGTGAGCGGGTTGAGGCGAGTACGGAATCGGTGCGGATAGTGTAAACTCTGTCCAGAATTTTTTCTCTGGTCCGACTTCGTCGTAGCCGAAGTCGTGAGACTTCGGACTGAATCGACCGCTTCACGTCGCCGCGTGGCCCTTCTTTCCACCTCGACCGGTCGCTTGATGATAAAAAACTGTCAATGAAAATGACGGTATTCAAACACCAGGTCGTACCGGTAAATGGAAGAGCCCGTCAATGAGCACAGCGTCCCGCGACACACAATAGCGCAGGGGAATCTGCCCGAGGCCCAGCGGCTCTTCGGCGAGTCGCTCCGCATCGCGCTGCGGCTGGGTAAGCCCCTGGACTGCGGCAGCCTGCTGCCGCTTTGGATCGGTGGCAGCCTGCTGCCGAGATTGGACGTGGCGTGGGCCCGGACGTGGTGAGGGAGAGTCCAGGAGGCTCGCTTGACCAGGCGGATCGCGCCGTCGCAGCAGGCTGCGTGCGGCAAAGCGGCAGCAGGCTGCCGCAGTCCAGAGGGGAAAACCTGGCGGAGTGTGACAGACCTGCCTGACGAGTGACTAAGCGAGGACGTCCCTCCAAACTACGCGCAGACGTAGAGATGGCTTCCGGGTTACGGATTTTTTCACAGGAACTGGGCGATGAAGTGTTTCGCGTGTCAGGCAGAAATTCAGGACTATTCCACTCTTCATCGGCACCCGGTACACCCTTGCCTTCGACGCTGCCGACAGGCCGCTATCAGACATGGCTCCGGGCGATCCGAGCCGAAAACGGTCAACTCTACCGCGGCATCTGGACAAGTATGACTTTTGACTTTGCACCGGTTGAATAACGCTGCCCGGCTGGCAGTCTGTTGATTTAAGGTGGTACGATCTGTCCAGTCCGTCGAAAGAGTCGGGATTCTGAATTTTTTTTAATGTTGTGTCTGGAGTTGAAGATTTGAATTCCTGAGCGAATTGTCTGCTGAACCGAATCCAGTGTTCCCCATCCGGCTTCATGCCGGTGGAAACCCGGTTTGCCGACTACCAAACGAACCGTCCCACTGTTTTTTCGGCCCCCAACTGGCTTCATGCCAGTGGATGCCAGGTTTGAAAACTTCGCGGATTTGTTGCCAGTGTCTATGACACAGAACCGGCCATAGTTTTCAAACCGGGCTTCCACCGACGCAAGGTCGGGGTGGGGAAAGCCTCTTGGGTTCTTGTCGTTTTAGTTACCAAACCTTTGTCCACTGGCACGAGGCCAGTGGGGCAAATAGAACTGAGGTTCTTCCCGCCTGAACTGCGAGACCTTTGAATCTCGCAATCCACAAAAATGCCATTGCAAACTCAGGACTGGAGAGATCGCACCCAATTCAACGTGGGATAAGCTTCCAGCTTGTCATTGCTGTCAAGAAACATGGCGTTTTCGCCAGTCGGTGCCAGGCTGGAAGCCTGGTCCAGGTGGATCTCCGACCAAACCAACAAACCGCCAACCGCCCTTCGGACCCTCACCTTTCGGACGACACAGCCACGCTGAATTGCAACCCGGACACTGAGGGTTGAAAGACGGCGGTAATCACGGACAATGACGGGAAATCTGTGGAAACTCGGGACAAATGGATCTGCCCCGGAATCAACGATCTCCCCGTCAGCATCCTTGAACTGGATTCCCATGAAATACGCTGTTCGAACAAGCCTCCTGGCGATGTCCGTGCTTATTGATGCTGCGCAGCTTCTGGGACAGGACTCGGCGGCTGCGGCGGTGAAAGGATCGATTGACTTCAATCGCGACGTGCGGCCAATTCTTTCGAATCACTGTTTTCAGTGTCATGGAGAAGACGCCGACGCGCGGAAAGCTGACCTGCGGCTCGACGTGCGGAGCGTCGCGATCGAAATGCAGGCGATTGTGCCGAAACAGGCGGACGCGAGTTCACTCGTCGCTCGCATTACGTCGCAAGACCCGGATGAACACATGCCGCCGTCGAGTGCCAACAAGCCGCTCTCGCAAAAACAGATCGCCGTTCTGACGCAATGGATCACCGAAGGCGCGGACTATGCCGACCACTGGGCTTTTCAAAAAGTCGTGCGTCCCCAAACACCCACGCTGCCTGACGCAGCGTGGTGCCGCAACGAAATTGACACATTCATTCTGCAGCGGCTCACTGCGGAATCACTGCATCCTTCCGCGCAGGCAGACAAGGCCGTGTTGCTGCGTCGTCTGTCTCAGGATCTCCTGGGGCTGCTGCCGACGGTGGCGGAGACTGACCTGTTTCTCCAGGACGCAGCACCGGATGCCTGTGAGAAACTTGTCGATCGTTTGCTGAGCAATCCGCATTACGGCGAACGCTGGGGACGTCACTGGCTGGATCAGGCGCGGTATGCGGATTCCAACGGTTACACGATCGACAGCCCGCGGGTGATGTGGCCTTATCGTGACTGGGTCATCCACGCGCTCAACACGGACATGCCATTCGATCAGTTTACGATTGAGCAACTCGCCGGGGACCTCCTTCCTGACGCCACGAAGTCCGGAAAAGTCGCGACCGCGTTTCACCGCAACACCATGATCAACGAAGAAGGTGGTGTGAAGCCCGATCAGTTTCGACACGAGGCCCTGATCGATCGAGTCAATACGACAGGTTCCGTCTGGCTGGGACTCACGATCGGCTGTGCGCAGTGTCACTCGCACAAATTCGACCCGATCAGCCATGACGAGTACTACCAGCTTTACGCCTTCTTCAACGGTGCCGCAGACACAAACAACGTCGGCGAAACAGTGGAAGTGCGCGAAGACGAAATGTTCGGCTGGAGCGAGGATCTCCAAAATCATCTGCAGGAACTGCAGGACCTCCAACAGGAAAAGACAGCCGTCGAAAAAAACGTGCCGGCGCAACCAAAGCTCGCCGAACTTCCGTGGAACTGGCAGGCGGCGAAAGTCACGGCCGTCAGAGCCTCAGGCAGCTCGATCCTGAAAATCGAAGAGGATGACTCACTGCTGGTGAAGTCAGATCCGGCGGCGAATGACAGCCTGTCTGTGACTGTCGAGCTTCCGAAAACCGACGAAGCTGCAAGCCCGATCACTGCCGTGCGACTCCGAACACTGACTCACCCCAGTCTCCCGTCCAACGGTCCCGGCACGGCAGGAAACGGCAACTTCATCCTGACTGACATCGCGCTGAAGCTGGGCAGTGCCGAGTCACGCTTTGTGCAGGCCTGGGCCGATCACAGTCAGCCGGATTATCCCGTAGACAACGCTATCGACGACAAGGCCAACACCGGCTGGGCGATCAATGTCAATGGCGCGCAGGTCGCTCTCGGGGCGAAAATGAATGTCCCGCACGAAGCCATTTTTCGACTGGCGCAACCCGTGACGTTGTCAGCCGAGCCGCTGATGGTTGTGCTCAAGCATGAGCTGAACAAGAACTATCTCATCGGGCATTTCGCACTGGATTTGTCCACGGCCTCCGTCGTGATCGACTCGCCCGGCGGTGAGTCGATGGTGCGGCTGGCGGAAATCAAACGTCGCATCAGCGAACTCGAAACTCTGCTGCCGGGCAAAGGAAACGCGGTCCGGCAGATGGTCATCAAAGATCTTGAGACGCCGCCCGAGACTTTCGTGCTGACCCGCGGGGACTTTCTGCATCCGGATCGCGAACACGGCGCGCTCGCGCTGGGCGTGCCGGCGTCATTGAATATCGCGGAATCAAAACCGGCGTTTAGTAATCGACTGGACCTCGCGCGGTGGCTCGTGTCGCGCGATAACCCGCTCACCGCCCGAGTCACAGTCAACCGCATCTGGGCGCGGTATTTTGGTCGTGGGCTGGTTGAGACGGAGAACGATTTTGGATTTCAGGGCAGCTCGCCGTCTCATCCGGAACTGCTCGACTGGCTGGCTGCGGAATTCATGGAAAGTGGCTGGTCGCTGAAGCACCTGCATCGCCTGATTGTGACGTCAGCCACCTACCAGCAGACTTCGGAGCGAAATCCGGATGCGGACGCGGCTCTTGCGGCGATCGATCCGGGCAATCGATTATTGTCGCGACAGAATCGCATTCGTGTCGATGCCGAGATCGTGCGTGACATGGCCGTTTCAGCGGCGGGATTGCTTTCGGAAAGGGTCGGCGGTCCGGGAAATTTCCTGCCGCAACCGGACGGCATCTATGATTTCACTCAGAACAAGAAAGACTGGCCAACGAGCACCGGCACCGATCGCTATCGCCGCACGATGTACACCACGTTCTATCGCAGCGCGCCGTACCCGCTGCTATCGACGTTTGACGCACCCGACTTCAGCACCGTCTGCACGATGCGCGTGCGTTCGAATACGCCGCTGCAGTCGCTCACGGTCGCGAATGATCCGGTGTTTACGGAACTGGCGCAGGGACTTGCTCAACGAATTCTGAACACCGAAGCATTAACGTCAGACACAGATCGCTGCGTCGAGATGTTTCGCCTGTGCCTGACGCGCCCGCCGGACCAGGCGGAACAGGAACTGTTGCTGAACTTTCACAGTCGTGAACTGTCGCGCTTCACATCCAATCCTGCAGACGCCGGAAGTTTTGTAAGTCAGTCAGACACGACGCCCCCGGCCCCTGAACTCGCCGCATGGACCAGCGTGGCACGTACCCTGTTCAATACCGACGAGTTTGTGTCGCGCAACTGAAGTCCGGGCAACAATTCATCTGAAGGATAACTTACGCGACACGGCAATCCTGAGTCCTGTGTAGAGATCTGATGCACAGATCTGGCTACGCCCATCGAATGCAGGATGGACATTCATGTCCGTTTCATGGCCATAAAACACGGTCGAAGCGATGGTTATTTGACCTTGACAGCCGCTCGATAATGCGACCTTGCTTGGTCAAGATCTCGGACATGAATGTCCAAGCTACAGGAATCGCAGCCTTGCCGAATCAAAGCATCTGCAGCCCGTGAGAAGTAGCCTGAGACTCCGATTCGCGTTGTGTTCGTATTCGCGTTGTGGCTTGATTCGCCGACATGAATTTTCCGCCAGTAACATCACATTCTGACGCGGCTCACTCATGCGAATTGAGCCGCGTCTCCTTTGCCATTCGGCCTTTCCAAACTCCTGGTGGTGCCACGCGCGGAGTCACACGGACAGTGAGAGGATCAGCTTCTCCAGTGACGAGGACAATTCCCGACCGTGGAGAAGGAACGGGTTCCGGAGTTCCGCGACTTTCGACGTGTCGGCGAGATCCGCTTCGCTCGCAATGCCGACCGGCTCGAAGAATTGTTTTTGCAGCAGACTGGCCAACATGCGGTCGGGAGACGCCGCTTGATGTTCGTCATCCTCTTGATCGGGAAGCTTGACGGCCAACTCGCGCACGCGCGGGAAGATCTCCAATAACAGCCGCCGCAGGAGTTCCTCGTCGCCGTGAGTCTGCAACAGTCGCACAATCTTGAGTACCGCCACCAGCAAGCTGGCCTCCGGGCCGAGTTCTTGAAGCAGCGACTCATCGTCGTGGGTGATCGGTTCGCCGAGCCGCTGGCGGGCGTCGAGCAGTCCCAGCCGCAAGCCGAGCGGTCGTTCCGGGGCGACGCGCTGCAGTTCCCGCTCGAAGTAGTCGCGCGCGTTTGAAAATTCTTCGCGAGCCACGAACAGCAGGCCGCGCGCCTCAATGAAGGCGGCATAGCACTCGCCCGTGAGCGCATCGTCGAGCGACAACAGCCGCTTGGCCTCCGCGAAGTGTTTGTCTCGCTCCGGACCTTGCGACCGCTTGCCGTGCCACTGCGCCAGCAACGCCCGACCAAGCCGCTCGGCCGGACCCATGTGAGCGGCATCGGGTGTCGCACGCACGACGGCTGACTTGGCCTCATCCGTTTTGAAAGGCGACAACTTCCCGCTCGGTTTCTTCGCGACCCGCTGCTCCCAGCGCTGATCGAAGGATTTCAGGAAGTTGGACGCATAGTTGTGGTGAAGGTCGGCGGCTTGTTGGAACAACGCGCGGGCTTCCTCGCGGAGTTTTTCGTCGCGTGATCCCGCGCTGTCATCGAAGAGCCACTCGGCGAGGCCGGTGTACGCGTAGGCATTTTCGGGAAAGTCCCGAATCACTTCCCGGTAGAGTCGGTTCGATTCGGCGATTCTGTCGCCGCCGAGGCGTCGCAGCACTTTGGCGAGACCACACAGGCACGCAGGGTCGGACGGCAATTGATCCTTCGCTTTGCGATAGACCGACTCCGCGTCCGCAAGACGGTTCTGTTCGGTGAACACTTCGGCGAGGCCGTTCCGGCAGAAGATGTTTTCGGGAAAATCGCCGATGGCTTCGCGGTAGATCGCCGCCGCTGTTTCCAAGTCTCCAGCATTGCGGTGGAGTCTGGCAAGCTCATTGCGGACGACCGCGTCGTAGGCGAAACGAAAGCGGGATTCCCACATGACGTCGAACGCCTCATTCGCCGCGATCTCGGCTTCGGAATGTTTCTGCTGGAGATGCAGCCGCACGGCGCGACTCCACAGACATCGAGCCACGACGGTCCAATTGCGGGCATTGCCTCGATCCCACGCCAGAGCCTCTTCCGCCCGCGCAACCGCCCAGTCGGGATCATGCTCTTTGGCTGCTTCCGCCAAGCGATTAAAGGTGCGGACGAGGTTGTATGGATCGTTCGTTGCCGCGGCATACTTGTGGTATCCATCGACCGCGAATTGCAGCCGACTCCCGACCGCCGCCGGACCAAGCCGAGCCACTTCCGCAACCAAGGCGTCGGTTTCTTGTCTCGACCTCGTCGGCAACTGCACCGGACCTGCGGACTTCTTGCCGAACGAAACACGCTGCAGTTCGGGAACCAACTTCGTCAGCCACTGCCGGCCGTTCTTCGCTTTCGGACGGGTGGCCAGCACCGGCTCGAAGGCGATCGCCCAGTCGTGGCTGCTGAGCCGGTAGCCGGCCAGCATGGCTCGTGTCAGGCGTGTCCATTCGGGTTCGGTCAGCGCCGGCGTTGCGATGGAGCCGGGGGTGTCGGCCAGATCGACCAGCGCAGCGAGGAACGAGAACGGGGCCTTCGCCGGGAGCTTGCCTTCGTCGTCGCGCGTTCGCCGCAGGCCGAGCAGGCCGATCTCGCGGTAGTACGCGGGGAGCGGCTCGCGGCCGACGACCAACTTCCGCCAGCGGCGTTCCAGGTTCTGATTCGTCCTAGCCGAGACCAACGCATTCAAACAGGCGGCCTGTGGATCGAGCGCTTCGCTGCGGCGCAGCGGACCCAGCCATTCCTGCAGGTCGAACAAGCGGTCACGCAGGAGTTTTTCGGTCTCGGGCAGGCCCTGTCCGGCGAGCGCGCGAAAGACATCTTGCAGATAGATCGGCCAGACCTCGGCGTCGATCCCCGCCGGCACCGGTTGTTGGATGTGATGACTCAGCCAGAGACTCACTCCCTCATCGAGTTCCGCGGACGCTTCGTGCTTCGTCGCCGACAGGATTTCGCCGACACTGGCTCGCGACCAACCACCGAGCGCGACGCGGCCTCGGACCAACTCGTCAAAAGCGGGTTCGGGGGTTGCTCGGAGCTGCGTGAGCCAGAGGCTGAAGCTGTCAGTCATGACCGTGCCGGAAGATCGGTGTGAAAACGGAATTGCGGTCGAAGCCGCTCTAGATGATCGTGCCGCGCTGCGGCAATGGAGTCGTCCGTGATTTCTGTGGTGACGTCTCCGATGCCATGAATATCATCCAAAGTGTAACCGACATGGGCGTGAAGAAACTCACTCGTAGAGGTTCCTGACCGCGACAAGTCTACAGTGAATCCAAATTCCGGTGGAGTCGTCTTTCTCGGAGCCGGAAAAAAGCAGGTGCTCAAGCCTGTGGTGGCCGGATCATCCAGCACAGTCGGCGTGGCCGCCCAGGCCGGTGACGCGCGGTGTGCGTCATAGGGCCGTTCAAGGCTGTACGGAAAAGAACGACTGCTGTTGGGACGCCGCTTGAGAAACGAATATGGCCAAGGCCAAGGGCGTCTCGCAGCCGATTCGGCCAATCGGACTGCAACAAGTGCCGCTCGACAGCCGCGAACGGGGCGACGAACATCGGCCGTCCGTCGCTCGCCCCGTTCAGCCGATCAAGCCATTTCTGCAAATAATCGATCGTGTTGACATCGGGAGATTCGTATCGGCTTCGACTCTCCAGCAGGTCACGAATGGCGAGAGAAAGTTCGTGGGATTCGGCGAACCGAACCGAGCCTCGTTCGCACAGACCGCTCAGTGTTTCGATGCGGACGACATCCATTTCGTGATGCACGCTCAGATGAGCTGGCTCATTGCCCGCTTCGAAGGTCGCGCATCGCGGCACGAAACGCAGGCGTTTATTCGAATAACTCTTGTGCTTCTCAAACCAATCGGCCGACGTGGTGGCAGGCAACGGCGAAAAACTCGTGCAGTCGAAATAGTCGCGTTCCCGACCATTGGACACTCGCTCATCCAGTAAAGCGTTTTCCGCAGGAGCACAATCACTGAGCGTGCCGGACGAGGCAAGTCGCTGAAGTACGCCGCGAAAGACGGAATGAGTTTGAAATGCCACGCTTCACCCGCGCTCAAGGTCATCAACAAACATGGACACCAGATATATATCAAAGGCAAGTCTATTCGCAACGCCGACAAGAATCCAGTTTGGCCGACCCACATCGCACGGCCGCCTGGATTGCCTGCGATGGAGGAATCGCGAACGGTGTCAAGGATTCGCGAAAAGTGGCACTCGTTTCTGTCTCCTTTTCCAAGGCTGTGTCGTACACCGTCGTGCGGCAATTTGCCGGTGGATCGCGATTTGCCGCAGTGTCCCGGTGGGAGCGATCGTGCCTTTCAGTCGGCTGCAACAAGTGTCAAAGATTGTGGTGCTGCGGTGTGCGGCGGGATCAATCGACACTCATGGACAAGGCAGTGTCATGGCGGGGCGGGCAACGCCGTGAAGGATTTTCATGCGGTCAATTACTGTGATTCGGCCACGAAGTGGCCACAGCATGATAGGGGTAGGGAGGGCTGAATGAATTCAGCTCCCCCTCCCTCCGAACCGTGCGGGCGGTTT
>JAYTAK010000769.1:0-3431 GCA_043737515.1 Candidatus Kuenenia sp.
GCTCTCGCCGAATCACCGATCGAAGCGACCATGGTGTTCATCGTCGAAAACAAGGTCAACCTGCTGACGTTTCCCGCTGTTCCGTCGGCCATCGCCATGGGAGGACTGGGAAACGGCATTGTTGACCTGGCCTATGTGAAGTGGTTGTCGAATCGATCGTTGTGGTACTGGGGCGATCTGGATCTCGAAGCCTTCGACGTCCAGATCGTTGTGGTACTGGGGCGATCTGGACGTCGAAGGCTTCGAGATCCTGTCGCGTCTTCGAATTCGCTTCCCTCAAACGCGCAGCTTCCTGATGGACGACACGACTGTGCTGCGGTGGAAAGATTCCCTCGCCATCCCCGGCACCAACCGCCCGCGAGAAGTGCCAGCTCTGTTGACCGAGCCGGAAACGACGGCCTTCCGCTTCTGTGTTGCCCACAACGTACGGATCGAACAGGAACGCATTCCTCAGGCTGCCGTTGTGGAGGCTGTGAGCGAGCTCTTGGAGGCAAAAGCAACGGATGAAGGGCGTTGACTGGTCATGGCTTACGTTGAACCAGAATTTGGCCTTCGGCGACCGCACTCGCATCGAAAACCAACTTCCAAGTTCTAGAGCCGACGAGATTGAGTCTAAAGTTCGACTTCGTGGTTTTCTGGTAATGGAATGCGAGATTGAAAATTGCAGAATCGATGGAGGAGATGTTCTGCGTAAGGAGTGAGCAAACGGGCGCGGCGAATTGCAGGATTGAGTTCCAGTCGCTTGTAGACCTCATCGACCGGAATGGTAACAAATCGCTTAAAGTCACAACCAACGGCCAGCATGCCCAGCCCAGCCAAATCCTGGCTCACTGGAACTGCCTCCAGGCACTGATAACGCTCATCCTTGTTTTGGATGATCCGCTTCCAAATGTCTTTTCCCGGCGGCACACTGCTCTTCATGTCCGGCGTAGACATTCCCTCGCAAAAGAGGACATTCTCGATCTTCAGTTTTGGCGCGTTGTCGTGTTTCTTTTTGAAGTCGGGGTCTTCCAGAAGGGACGGATCGTTGACTGCTTTCCTTTCCAATTCCCGAGCATCTGCGTCTTGAGCGAGATCACAGTCTTGCGTCATGGTGATGAGAAAGGGATGGGTCACTTCATCGACATCGATGTCCTGCGATCCGACTGAGTCAAGGGACTGTCGCACTCGAACGAGCCCAGTGAGAATCTCGCCTTGACGAAGGCGCTCGCCCAACGCAACCGCAGTATACTTATCGACTTGGCCCGGCAATGAATCATTCCTCCCCAAACACGAATGCCGGGCTGGTCGATCGGGAACACTCGATGGCGTGCGTTCGTCGCGTGTTTGGCAATTCTGGAAAATGCACGGTCGGGCGGTAATAGTCGTAGAACTCAGCCAGCGAGCGACAAACTTCCTCCAGACCGTTGTTATCGATCTGATCAATTAGAAAATGGCACAGGCGGCGTAACGCAAACCCAATCTTGTCGTCAGTCGTGCTAAAGCCTGGAATGCGTAACTCTTCGCCGTAAAAAATGAACACTTGCCCGGGCAAATCGACTTGAAGCATCCATTCGTCGTCGCCGGTATGGTCAGACCAAGGGTTGAGGTTGCAAAGCTTCGTGCAGTCGTTCTCGGATCGCCCAGCGGAATAGATTTCCGGAAGATCGGTTAAAGCCATTGAGGGTAGCGGTGACATTGGCAAGCTCCGTTCCTTTGTGAGTGTGAAAATCGCAGTCGATAAGGAAGCATTTTTCTTTGGTTGGTTCTGCGACGGCAATACTCGTCCGCAACGTCAAAAAACAGTTATCGCCTTCAAGTTGGCAATGCAACTCACTTGACGCTTTATCGATACTCTCACCGAGTTCTGGTGCCGTCAATTCGCCGCCGATTGTCGGAATAAGCAAATCGGCCCAAGGCATGTTCTCGAGGTCGAGAATGGACCGCCGAATAATATTGACATACCGCAAACCTAGCCGCTGGTATGCTACAGGTCGATAGATTTCCTCTACCGCGCTGCGAATCCTCTCAAGCTGATCGCGAAACGTCTCCCAAATCGTGTAGTTTGTCGTCTTAAACGACACCGACTCACGAGATAACGTGACGATTGACTTTCGATCTTGAGTTTCAAACAGATGCTGATTCTGGCCTGCGGCCGCCCCCATTCCTTGGATGAGATTTCTGACCGAACTCGGGATGCCTGCTGGAAGTTGGCTACCTGCCCTTACCTGACGGTAAAATGGATACTGGTCACGAATTGCGTCCTGAAACTGTACAGGCGATTCCGCTTCGATGCGAAGTATCGGCGGAAAACGTAGCAACGCCGTCACTTCGGCGAGCGGATTACGTGAGTAGATGACGCGGGTTGTATTGGGTAATACCATCTCAGCTCGTTATCGGCATTTGAGCCCAACTGAAAACATCTTGGAAATCATGTGGGCATTGTACCGACAAACACGGTTCGCTGCCAACGCATGGCATTTTTGCCGTTCGACTGGGAGTACGACGGTGCCACTGCGGCGAAATCACTAAACAACGAATCGAATCCCAGATCCCCAACAAAGAGAAAGCTGCGTGCTTCGGTCGTTCCATGAAAAATGGTCATTCCATGAATCACGGTGGGGATGAAACAACGCGGTCTGTCGCGTCTTCTCATCGCTGGAGCCATATGTTCGATTTGACTTGTATCGAATGCAGGTCGGACACGACAGACACAAGTTTTCGAACGAAGTGGGCCCATCTAGTGAACGTGGCAAAATGTGTTCAAACTCAAAGATCACGACCGTCAATGCTTCGGGCGTCAGGCCGTATGCGCAGGAATCGCGAAAGTGGGCTCGAACCTGTCTGCGAAGTTCCGCCGGAACATAGACACTCACGCGCCGGTCGCCTGAGCTTGTTGACGGAGTGTGTAGCGGGCACGTGTCTTGACGATGGTCAGTTGATCGACTCTGGCCAGTAGACATTCCAGCTCCGCCTGCCCGGAGTCATCCAGTTCATTTTCTGCATTCTTCGCCAGCAGTTCGTCTAAACGATCCTGCGATGCGGGCGCCAGCGTGCTGTTGGCCAACGCTTCAAGCTCTTCGTCGCTCAGGCTTGTGAGTAAATCAACGTCGTTATGCATGGCCGTGTCCCGTAATTGCGTTGGCGGCGAGAGAATGAACGACTCTGACAATCATTCGGTCTCGTGTTCGTCTCGTCATTGTCCGATTACATCCGAAAGTTGCAAGTGCGATTTTGATGAAGCACATTCAGTAGGGCGTGACAAGCAACTCGCAGGCACACGGAATGATAGACAAGGTGTGCCTTTCTGCCGGAAAGGACTGTCGCCGTAAGGCGAACCGCCATGGGTCGGACATCCGCTCCACGTCGCCGCGTGGCCGTCCTTTCGACCTCGACTCGTCGCTGGTCGCGGCGTGGCCGCGAAGTCCTGCTCGGCAAGCAGGACCTACCGA
>JAYTAK010000770.1:0-7819 GCA_043737515.1 Candidatus Kuenenia sp.
ACACGCTCCAGCGTCCCGGAAATAGCATCCTCAATCGTCAGTCCGCCATCCAGTTCTTCGCGATACCGCGCCACCAGAAACAGGCAATAGTCAACACCCGCTCCGTAGACCAGCACGGTGACATAGGTTTCGATCCCGTTGAAGAGCGTGATCCAGCCCGCCTGGGCCATCAGAATCAGAAGCTTCATCGAAATGATCGTGGAGACCGCCACAGTGATGAGCGGAATCATGGCCAGCGCCGGAGCGCGATAGATAATGATCAACAGTCCCACGACAAGAATGACGGTCCATTTTTCCGTCGATTTCGCACTGTTGCGTGATTCCTGGATCATGTCGCGACCAAACGTCGCGGTGCCGCTTAACGCGATTTCCATTCCGGCCGGCAGTGAAGGCTCGCCCGTATCGGTTGGCGTATGTTTCAGCTTGTTGACGAAGGCTTCAACCTTATCGACGATTTTTGAATTTGACTGATCGAGAAACTCCGTCCGCAGCCACACTACGATCGATGTTGCCTGCTTGTTGTCACTGATGTACATCTCGCCGACTCGTTTGTCTTCGAACGAGTCGATGCCCTGAGCGACACGCGTTTTCGCTGCTGCGGCAGTCGCGACGGGGTCTTCCGCATCGTCAATCGACTCATCGTCAACTGGCAGGCCAGCAATTCGACGGAGTTCCGGTATGACCCAGCGGGACAGGAATTTATAGTCTTCCGGCAGCAGGCCTTCCTTCTGCTCCCGCCGCACAACCAGGACGACATTGCTTTGGTTCTGGTCGTTTGGAAATGCTTCTTTGAATTTGACTTCTGCGACGCGGCTGGCTGAATCTTCCGGCAGAAAAGCGAATTCACCGTTTTGTGCGACGTCGCTGAGTTCTGGTGCCGCCCAGATGCAGAACACCAGAAGTGATGCCCATCCCAGCAATATCAGCACGGCTTTGTGAGCGGCAAGATCGCCCAGACTTTTGAACAGCATGGATCGGCCTGGAAACAGGTCAAAGAAAGGGAACACGGCAGGAGGCTGCTGGTAAGTTCACCGCAGAAATCCATTCCGCGTCAAACGTCGCACACCAGGCAATTGCATCCCGCAGTGAAGCACAAATCTGGCTTCAAACGCTGAAACGTATCGGGTTTACGCAAAAAATTCAATCCGAAGTCCGGCTGAGATCGTGTCATTCTGATTCACAGTTGCCGAATCGGTCAGGTTACGGAATTGCGGTGCTTTCGCGATTCAGGGAAGACTGTAGGAAACAAACACGCCCTTTGAGGATTGCAACCGTTGATAAATCGCTCAAGGGGGCCGTGTGCGCTTCAATCCCGATTGCAGACTGCTTAGACTCCCGTTCTTAGCGAAGTGCATAAACTTGCGGTTCGTCTTCCTGGAAGAGTTCTGCCCCCGTTCAGCAGCGTTCAAAGTTCAAATAACCAGTAGCCGTTTCGAAAACCTGAAAGCCCACTGACAATGGCCTCGTTTTTTCCAGAAGTTGACAAGATCCGGTTCGAGGGTCCTCAGTCTAAGAACCCCTTGGCGTTTCGGCACTACAACGCTGCCGAAATCGTTGAAGGCCGGTCGATGAGTGACTGGCTGCGCTTTGCCGTCTGCTACTGGCACACCTTTCGTGGCAACGGTTCCGATCCATTCGGCGCGCCGACGTTGAAACGGCCGTGGGACGACGGTACGGATTCGCTGGACAACGCATTGCGCCGCGTCGATGTGGCGTTTGAGTTTATGACGAAGCTCGGCGTGCCCTATTACTGCTTTCACGACCGCGACGTGGCACCGGAAGGTTCGACAATTCGTGAGAGTCATGCCAATCTGGACGCTGTCGCTCGTAAACTGAAGGACGCCCAGAAAAGCAGCGGCATCAAATTGCTCTGGGGCACCGCCAACCTGTTTTCAAACCCACGCTTTATGCACGGTGCAGCGACCAGTCCCAATGCGGATGTGTTTGCGTATGCCGCCGCACAAGTCAGAAAAGCCATCGAAGTCACTCACGATCTCGGCGGTGAAAACTACGTATTCTGGGGCGGCCGCGAAGGCTACATGTGCTCCTACAACACAGATATGAAACGCGAACTCGATCACCTGGCGCGGTTCATGCACATGGCAAACGACTACGCTCAGTCGATTGGATTCAAGGGCCAGTTCCTTTTTGAGCCCAAACCCAAAGAACCGACGAAGCATCAGTATGACTTCGACGCCGCAGCCTGCCTGAATTTCATTCGTCAATATGGACTGCTGGACGTCGTGAAGCTGAATATCGAAACCAACCATGCGACCCTGGCTGGCCATTCAATGATGCACGAACTGGAATACGCATCGATCCAGGGCGTCCTCGGCAGCATCGACGCGAACACCGGCGATTTGCTTCTGGGCTGGGATACCGATCAGTTCCCAACCGACATTTATCTGACAACGCAGGTGATGCTGGTGATCATGAAACAAGGTGGCCTGAAACCCGGTGGTACGAATTTTGATGCCAAAGTTCGTCGAGAAAGCATTGATCCGATTGACCTGTTTTATGCTCACATTGGCGGCATGGACGCATTTGCCCGCGGTCTGAAGATCGCGGCCGCGATTCGGGAGGAGGGGGTTCTGACGGACTTTGTCAAGAATCGCTACAGCAGCTACGACAACGGCATCGGCCGCAAGATTGAAAACGGCACAATCAGTCTGAAAGAACTGGAAGCCTACATTACCGAAAAAGGCGAAGCGGCAGCGAATACCAGCGGCCGTCAGGAAATGCTTGAAAACCTGATCAATCGATATATTTAAACCAGATTCAGCATGAGAACCGGAGTTTTCGCACGTAGGGTGGGACAAGCGGCTGACAAGCCGCGCCGGCCCACCGTTCTCGAGTCGTACACATGGTGGGCCGGCGCTCGCGTTGCTCGCTGGTCCCACCCTACAAGAACTTGGGTTCGCGACGAATATCAGGGGATTAACATCCCCCGCTCGCCTCAAGTCCAGGCCATTGCTCATTAGAACCGATGGCTACTTTTTTCCGCCAGGTTCAATGTCGTCCGGGTCGATCCAGCCCGCGCTGACTTTTTCGCCGCGTATGAAGCGTTCATAAAATCCGATGTTCGCCTTCGCGGAATGTTCGTAGGCATCAAAAACCCCGCCGTTGTCAGACATCCGAGGATCGTCCTGGGCACGTAGTTCGGAATGCATCTGTTCGCGAAGTTTGGTTTTCTGAGTCGCGAAGTTTGGCAGGGCCGCGAGATTCTGCACACAGTCCAGGTCAGATTTTAGATTGTACAATTCCTCGACAGGCCGCAATCCGAAGCACAACGCCCAGAACGGATCGTTCGCATCAGCGCGGTGACGGTGCAGGATCTCGCTTTTTGTTTTTCCTGCGTCGCAGTCCATGTAGCCCGTTTCCGGATTACCGCCCGGCCAGCGTGTCGGTTCAAAGTTTTCGACATACAGCCATTCATCCGTCACAATGCCACGAGTCGGATAGCCACCGTCGTTGGGCCGCCCGATGTCGGTGCGTTCCTTGCCGAGCAGTACATGATTGCGGGGGTGGACTGGACGTGAAGGACCGTCAGCGCTCGTGTCACTTTGCATGAGTTCCTTCAGGCTGTGGCCAGCCGAGGGTGCCATGCCGGTTTCCTGCCATGTGAGTCCCGCGACATCAATGAGCGTTGGCGCGATATCCACAAAGCTGACGAATTCGCTGACCATGCGTCCGGAACCTTGTATTCCTTTGGGCCACATCATGGCCAGAGGGACATGATTGGCCAGTTCGTAGACATTGCCTTTGCCTCGCGGAAACGGCGGCCCGTGGTCGCTGGTGACAATCACGAGCGTATTTTCGAGCAGACCGCGTCGTTCCAGCTCCGCGAGCATCCGCCCGACGTGTGAATCGAAGTGTTCGACTTCGAAGGCGTAGTCCAGCATGTCGTTGCGAACAACCTCGTTATCGGGCCAACATGCGGGAACATGATCAATGTCGGCGAGCACCTTGCCCCCCTGTTTGACGCCGGAGCCAAATTCATAGCCTCGATGCGGTTCGATCGCGCCGTACCAGAAACACCATGGTTTTTCTGCGGAAGCAGCATCCAGAAAGTCGCTGAAATTTCCGGCGTAGTCGTTGTGGCTGATCTGCGTCGTCGGTGGTTTCTGCGTTCGTTGATTGAAACCTTCGCCCGTCATTTTGCGGGGTTTTCCAGCGGCGTTTAGCGCGACGCCCGGCCCCCAGCCTTTCAGGGTGTGTCCCACGGTCCAGCCATTTTCCGCCAGCGTTTCTCCCCAACCCTTGAATTCGGGAGGAAAATAGCAGAGGTGGTTGGCGGCTTCCTTGAGTTGCCATGAATTTCGACCGGTGAGCAGGCAGGCTCGTGACGGGGCACATTTGGCGTTCGGCGTGTACGCATGCTGGAATAACACGCCGTCCTTCGCGACGCGATCGAATGCCGGCGTTTTCACCCAGGGAGTTCCATAGGCTCCTGCGTGCAGACCCCAGTCGTCCGCGATGCAGAACAGGATATTTGGACGTTCGGCAGCGACGATCTTCGGTCCGAACCAGGCAACGATCAGCAGGACTGTGATAGCAGCTTTGACGATGCGCATGGTTTTGGCTCCCGAGTGATTCTTTTTTTTGCAGTCCGCGATCATGTCATACTCCGCGCAGTCAGATTTGAGGTTTTGTGAGCGGCAAGGCGCTAGCCGCCGGTGCTGACCGAATGCACAACCAGGGGCTAATGCATTGTCAGAGCAAAGGTTTCGGGTTGGGTGGCCGGGGCTGGACTGAGCGGAGCGAAGCAAGCCCCGGGGTTTCGGGCTATCGCCCTCCAACCCCGGCCACCCGAAAACAAAGATTTTACAATGCACTGGCACTTTACGGCTCATTCAACGATACGTCCCTCATTCCTGGCCGCGCCGAGTATCGCGTCATTCACTTTCCAATCCAGGCAGACTGCGGCTCTCGACCAGAACCCAAGTCATTCTACAGGAAATTGCTGGAATTCGCGCCCTTCTGGCAAAAATCGGAATGTGATTGCCGACCGCAATCGTGTTTATTTCAATAGCAAGTGACGCTCCGTCGATGCGGACAGCTTTGCCGAGTTTGAGTCAGGACGTTCAATCCGCCTTCAACGATGGAGCGCAAGAAGCCTGGAAATCGGATCGCAGGATTTTGGGAAAACATGTCGTGTGCGAAAAAGGTATTTGGCAACATGTCGGTTACTGCTAGGATTTTAGCGTGATGTGAACGGAGACACTGGGGTATGCTGAGTACATTCGTCGGACTGGGGAGTCGTGGCGAGATGTCTGCCGTTTACCGACTGAAGATTGACTGCGGAGCAGTTGGATTCTGATCGGCACGGTTTTGGGGTCCAGGCCGTCCTGGTTTTGTAACAGTGGGAACTGTCAGATGCAGCCGTCTTTCGACAATGCGGACGTGGGGACGTCCGATGCTCTTTCATCGACTTCGGCAGAACTGCCTTCAGCTCGATTTGTATGGAGTCTTCGACTGATTTGTGCAGCGGCGCTGGGGATCTCGGTGTATCTGGCATGGACCGCCTTCAGCATGGGACGAGTCTTTGGCTGCAGCGGCGGTGACTTGATCGATTGCGAACACGTCCTTACAAGTCACTGGTCCAAAGTGATGGGAATTCCCGTCAGTGTTCCGGCTGCGGGACTGTACGCCAGTCTCATCGCGCTGCTGGCATTTGCGCGTCAAGATGGTCCGAACAGACTGCGACAACTGGTCTGGGGTGGCATGACGCTGGGAAGCGTCATGGCGGGACTGGCAGCGCTCTGGTTTATCGGGCTGCAGCTTTTCGAGTTCAAGTTCTGCCCTTACTGTCTGGTCGTGCATACCTGCGGTCTTGTGCTCACCGGAACGATGCTGGCATCACGGTTTTGTCCGCTGTCACTAAAACTTAAATCGGCATGCGTCAGCGTGTTTGGTATCGCCGCACTTGTGGGCATTCAGGTGGCAACTCCAAAGGCCGATCATTTCGAACTTGTCCACTACGAGAATGTCGCACCCGCTGGTACGGGCAGTGAGGGCGTTGCTGTTGAAGTCAGTGGGGCTGATGTGTTCGAAGCGCCAGGTGAAATCTTCGAAGCACCGGGTGAAGCGTTTGAACCACCAGTTGCCGGCGATGTGGCTGTAGAGAATGATTCGGTCGGAGTAGACAGTCCAGCGGCTCAGGAGCCTGCTCAACCGGAAGATCCCAAGCCCTCAGACAAGCCGCCTTCCGTTGCTACGACCCTGCTCTTGATTTCACCGCCGCGTCTTCTGCACCTGACTCACCTGCTGCTCCTGACTTTGCCGCAACCCGCTGATGAAGCTGCGAAATCGACCGACGCTGCAAAAGTCGAAGACACAAAAGAGCCGTCGGAAACGCCGACTGACGAATCGACGAAAGAATCGGACGGTGACAAGACAGACGCCGCTGCAACTTCAGAGACGACCACACCCGATGCCACAAAATCTGACGCGGCTGTAAAACCGGCCACCGAAGTGCCGGCCACCGAATTGCCGGCTGTTGTTGTGCCCAAGGCCCCGGAACGACGTCTGCTGACCTTTGCTGGCAGCCGATTTACGCTCGACATCAAGCAATGGCCGCTGCTCGGAAGAACCGACGCGAAATACGTCTTTGTGGAGATGTTTGATTACACCTGTCCGCATTGCCGTAATACTCATCACGCAATTGCCGGCGCGCAGAAGAGGTACGGCAATGACCTCGCAATTTTTGCACTCCCTGTTCCTCTGGAAAATGCGTGCAATCCTTCAGCCGCCGGTGGAGGACATCCGGGTGCCTGTGAAATGGCAAAGATTGCGGTTGCCGTGTGGCGACTTGATCCTTCAAAATTCCAGAAATTCCATGACTGGATGTTTGAGAGCCAGCGCACAGTTTCGACTGCCCGAGCATTCGCCGAGACTCTGATCGACAAGGAGCGACTGAAAGCGGAACTGAACTCCGATGTGCCAGGCAAGTACATCAGTCGCCACGTCAGTCTGTATCAGCGAGTCGGTTCGGGGCAGGTGCCGAAGCTGATTTTCACAAACACCACGATGCAGGGCGAAGTGAATTCGACTGACACGCTCTGTAATACGATCAAGCGCGAACTTACAGTCGCTCAGAAGTAGGCCACGCATGGCCCGCATCTGCGTATTCTGCGGTTCACGCTCTGGAAATCTCTCCGAGTTTGCTGAAGCGGCTGAACTGCTGGGAGTCTGCCTCGCTGAGTCTGGACACACGCTGGTTTACGGCGGCGGCAGCACGGGCATGATGGGGCTTCTGGCGAACGCCGTTCTGCGAAATGGTGGCCATGTGATCGGAGTGATCCCGCAACATCTCGCTCGCCCGGACCTCATGCACGACGGTGTCGCCGATATGCGAATCACGGTCGATATGCACGAGCGCAAAGCATTGATGCACAGCCTTGCCGATGCTTACATCGCACTGCCTGGCGGTTATGGCACCCTGGAAGAGTTATTCGAAGCCGTCACATGGGCGCAGTTGGAAATCCACACTCGGCAGGTTGCGGTGTTGAACATCTGCGGCCTGTTCGACGGGCTCGTCGCAATGATCGACCAGATGAGCGAACACGGATTTCTGTCGCAGGATTGCCGAAGGCATCTCCAGGTTTTTTCAAGCACAGCCGAAGTGCTTGAGTGGGCGGCAGCGTTAGTACCGGCGCAGAAATAACTATCGTGGCCGACGCTGCCAGCGTCGGTTCGGATGCTTGCAGCATCCGCCACGTGGGGACACTTATTGGTGCGCCAGTCCTTAGCAATCTCCCGGTGATCGGTGGCTGCTTACGCACTGGCCCGACGTGTCGTCGAAGGTTCGCCAGGCATC
>JAYTAK010000771.1:0-3426 GCA_043737515.1 Candidatus Kuenenia sp.
GGACGTGAGTCCCCTGATTTCTGCCGCAACCACACGGTCAATCAGGGGATTGACATCCCCCGCTCGCCGAAGGAAGTACGGGTGGGCTGACGCCGCACCGCTCGCCGAAATACGCTGGATGGGTTTCATGGATGGGGCACTGTTTGGATTTCAATGTAATCGTGCAGTCCTTCGAGGCCGCCTTCGCGGCCGAAGCCGGAGTGCTTCATGCCGCCAAAGGGTGCTTCGGCCGTCGGGCCGGAACCCGTGTTGTGACCGACATGGCCGAAGCTGAGGCGCGGGATGACTCGAGCAGCGCGTTCGTCGCTGGCGGTGAAGATATAGGCGGCGAGGCCGTATTCAGTGCGGTTTGCCGCTTCGATGACTTCGGCTTCTGACTGGAATTCGATGATGGGTGCCAGCGGGCCAAAGGTTTCATCGTTCACGCATTCCATCTGTGCCGTCACGCCACGCAGGACAGTGGGCGGGAAGAAGCAGCCCTCGTTCGGTTGCGGTTCGACGGGTGTGGTGCCAGCAACTCGCACTGCGCCGTGTGAGATCGCGTCATCGACGTGTCGTTTTACTTTGTCGAAGGCCTTGCGATCGATGAGCGGACCCATCGTGACGCCCGCCTCCATGCCGTTGCCCATTTTGATCGCATTGACTCGCGCGGCCAGCTTTTCTGCAAACGTATCCGCGATGCCTTGCTGCACGTACACACGATTGGCACACACACACGTCTGACCGGCTCCGCGAAATTTGTTGGCCAGCAGTTGATCGACAGCGCGATCTACATCGGCGTCGTCAAACACGATGAACGGTGCGTTGCCGCCAAGTTCCAGAGCCAGTCGTTTCAGGTGCGGCGCGGTGTTCGCGATGAGTTGCTTGCCGACCGAAGTCGATCCCGTGAAACTGATGACGCGGACGGACGGATGTTCGCACAGCGCGTCGCTGATTTCGCCCGCCGGACCCAATACCAGATTCGCTTTGCCCGTCGGCAATCCGATCTGTTCGATCAGCGAAAACAAGGCGATCATCGACAGTGGCGTCTTCGACGATGGCTTAACCACGCAACAGCAATCTGCGGCGAGGGCGGCGGAAAGTTTTTTCGCCAGCATCGCGAGCGGAAAATTCCACGGCGTGATCAGAGCCGCCACGCCGACCGGTCGATAGTAAACAGTCCATGTATGATTCCGAGGCCGCTCGGCCAGTTGTTTCGGCTTCAGATAATCGACGCAACCTGCATAGTAGCGAAAAAAACTGGCGGCGTAGTCCGCTTCGGCCTGTGCTTCGGCGAACGGTTTTCCGTGTTCGTGCGTGATGATCCGACCGAGTTCGTCTCGATGCTGAGTGATCAGAGCGGCAAGACGACTCAGCCATGCGCTGCGTTGTTCGATCGCAGCGGGAATCGCCAGCGCACGGGCCGCCGCATCGATCGCGCGATTGGTTTCAGTTCGACCCATCACAGGCACCAGCGCGATTATTTCGCCGGTCGCAGGATTGATGACGGGCAGCGTGCGGTTCGAATCCGCTCCGCACCATTGCCCGTCAATGTATCCATTGGCTGATTTCAGCAGAGCGGATTGGATCATCGCTGATTTGCCTGTATCTCTCGGGGATTGCCGCGTCATGCGTCAGCGCGGCAGTGCCGGTGTTTTGCGAATGCAGTAGACTCGCTTGTCGGTGCGAATCAGTAATCGATCTCCGGCAATCGCAGGTGTCGACAGTGTCAAGTCGTCCTCGGCCAGGCTGTTGGTGTGGATAACTTCCATCGCGCCTCCGGCTTTGATCACGGAGCAGACGCCGTCTTCATTCAGGCAAAACCATTTGCCATCATAACTCCAGGGCGACGCGGTGAACTCGCTGCCGCGATTCAGACGTTCGAATTGAAAAACTGGATCACCGGTCTTCGCCTTGAAGCAGCTTACGAGGCCCCGGTCATACAGCACGAACAGTCGGCCATCGTTCACAATGGTGCTCGGGTTGTACGGTGCGATCGACGTGCTGGACCAGACGATGAACTCGTTGCTGGTCTCACCTTTCGGCAACGTCAGATCTCCTGTCGCCCCGGGCTTGATCGCATAGAGTGCCTTCGTCGGATCCAGCACGTAGCCGGAACTCACATACAACAGACCTTCCGAAACATAAGGCGTGGCGATCGTGATGGACGACATGCCTTTCAATGACCACAGCAGTTTGCCCTGAAGGTCGTAGCTGCGAACGGCACCGGTTCCGGCGGTCACGATTTCCGTGGCTGAGTCGTGAGTCCAGATGAACGGCGAGGCCCAGTTGCTCCTTTCGTCCCGATCCACTTCCCACAGCTTTTCTCCTGTCAGTTTGTCCAGCGCCAGCAGTGTCGAGTGTTCGTCATTGTCGTTCACGTAATACAGGGCATTGCCATGCAGGACCGGTGAGGCCGCCGTGCCCCAGCCATTGCGAGTTTTGTGCGGGGCAAGTTCATGCGACCAGATTGCTTCGCCGTTCAGATCAAAGCAGTAAAGTCCAATGTTACCGAAACAGAAATAGACATGTTCGCCATCTGTGACGGGCGTTTCGGAGGCATAACTGTTTTTCAGATGAATCGATCCGGTCGGCGTGCCCGTGCGATTCGTTTTCGCCCAGCGCACGTTGCCGGTTGCAAGGTCCAGGCTCAGCACTTTCCATTCGTGGACAGACGTCGGTATCTCTTTTCGATCGCCTCCCAAATACAGTCCCTGCTTCACTGGCTCCGTCGTCCCCGTGTTGACGACGGTCGACAGGAAGATGCTGTCACCCCAAACAATCGGCGATCCCCAGCCGCGTCCGGCAATGTCGGACTTCCATTCCACGTTTTCCGTCGCCGACCATTGATCAGGCAACCCCGTGTTTCGCGTCACACCTGTTGCGTGAGCCCCGCGAAACTGAGGCCAGTTCACTTCGGCGGGATCTGCTGCCCCATATGGAAAGAGCGTGACACTCATCACAAAAAGAACTGCAGAATAAACAGCAATTGAACCAGCGGCAGGCAACATCAAATGCTCTCTTTTTTCAAATCGAGGACTCGCAGGCAAATCACGAGGCTGATGAACTATACTCACCGTGACAGAATTTTGCGCACGGCATGTGGCGCTGACCCGAAAAGAATTTGATCGAATGCACAATCCCGATGCATTTGAAAACCCAGCGCGGGCTTTGCCCGCAACTCATTGATTAAAGCCGAGACTCAGGAACACAGGAGACAGAAAAACTGGTGACAGAAAAATGGAGCAGAAAATATTTTCATCCTGCGATTCATTTTTCTGTCACCCATATTCTGTGTTGTTTGGGCTGGAGCCGTTGCGAGGCGAGGACGCGAACATTTGTGCTTCGAATTCAGCGTCGGCCAGAGTCTGGTTTTCCGTCGCCGACCATTGATCAGGCAACCCCGTGTTACGCGACACACCTGTTGCGTGAGCCCCGCGAAACTGA
>JAYTAK010000772.1:0-3426 GCA_043737515.1 Candidatus Kuenenia sp.
CTCCATGCGGGCAAGCCGCAATGGTGGCCAGGTGCCGATTCCGGGTGATGGCTGGTGATGATCCTCGCTCGACGGAGGCAAGCTCCGCCGGGGCGTCAATTGGGTTGGGGGCGAAGCCCGCGCCAAGAAAGATGCGTGGCTTTCGCGGAGCGAAAGACGACACTAAATTCCTGACCGGTCCTAAGGTTATGGGGCAATCAAGCAGGCAAGAGTTGATACCTCGCCACGGCGATGCCTGGCTGCCAGAACTTGTTTCCGACACTCAATTCAGAACGGACTGCCGAGGTTTCTCGAAACGCCGACTACTGACCGCTCAGCGATTGGTCTCGCAGGCCACTGTCAAATTCTGTTTCACGAGTCGGGTCAAGACCGCCGGACAGGACAGATCCATCGACGAATGCGGTGGCCTGAGCAAGATCGACCTGTGCTGCAACGTACGCGAGGTTCGATTCAAAGTAAGTGCGCCGCACGATCAGCACTTGCAGGAAGTCAAACTCGCCCGCCGCGTAGGCCGATTCTGCGAGTTCCAGTGTTTCCTGAGCACGAGGCAGAATCTCCTGTTCGTACTGAAGCACCGTCGCGGCAGCAACTTCGAAGTCACGGCGGGCGCCGGCGAGGCGTGATTGGATTGCACTTTCGGTGCGTCGCACTTCCTGTGACGCCCGACAGAATTCTGCGTGTGCGGCTGAGATATTTCCCTGATTGCGGTTATAAATCGGAACCGGCAGTCCAATCTGCGTATTGATCATACTGGATCCCGTGCCGTTATCCTGTCCTGCTCCAAGCATCAGCGACAGGTTAGGAATGGCCTGTGCCTGTTGGCGATCCAGATTCGCCCGAGCCCTTGCAAATCGAGCACGGGCTCCCTGAAGTTCCGGACTGGATGCGATAATCTGCCCCTGAATCGCTTCCCAGTCTCGATCTGCAGTCGCGACGGACAATTCTCCGTCCAGAGTTCCGGGTTGCAGATACGGCATCCCGGCCACAGCCATCAGTTGCGTCCAGGCTCCTCGAAACGCGGCATCAGCATTGCGGCGTTGCAACTGAACTTCCTTCAACTGAATCTCTGCCTGCAGGACTTCCGGTCGAGTTCCTTCCTTCGCACGTATGCGTGCCTCGGAAAAACTGACACCTTTTGCCGCGACAGTCTCAAACGCAATTGCCAGTTCCTTCCGTCGCTGAGCTGCAAGCGCTTCGTAGAACCGTTGTCGCACGTCCGTGAGCACGCGGATTCGCTGTGTTTCCACTTCCCACAACTGCGACTGGATTTCCTGATTCAGTACCGACTGATTCTTCCTGAGCTTGTCGCCCATGACGATGTCCTGTTCCACAAACGCAACGTGCTGATCCGTCCCTGCGTCGGTAAGCTGCCCGGCCTGGTAACCCACAATCGGATTTGGTTTTCGACCGACCTGGTTGCGATAGCCCATCGCTTTCTGTGCCGACGCGGAGGCCTGCAGAATTGCCGGGTTCTGTTGCAGTGCTGTAGCTTCAAGCTGTGCCAGAGACCAGCCCATCGATTCGTTGGCATCCGATTGTTGCTCGGCATTTACAGAATCTTCGTCCGGTACTTCGGTCACTGTGACTGCGGTTTGTTGTTCTTCAAACCCGACCGTCAGGATGCTGTCTAAATGCAGGTCACTGCGCCGATCAAATTCCGAAGAATCCTGCGAAGCGGCAGATCCCGAATCATTCAGTGTTTGATTCGAATCCGGTGCCGAGGTTGCCGGTAAATCTCGATCGGCGATCGACGTCGGATTCACAGTTGGGTGGTACGACTGCGTAACTCCCCATCGCGACGTGGAACATCCGGCCGCAAACATCGCGACTGCAAGACACGCAAACGGCATCATGCATCGCAAATGGGCCCTTAAGACAAAAGTCTGCGTCGTGCTGTGGCGGTAAGCAATCATGTGTGTCAGATCCATCCGTGGCCGGGGCTCATGAAAACAGCCTCCGGCTGTCCCCTTCAGAGACATCGGACAAATGGAAACGACCTGCACGACGAGTCACTGAGAATATGCCGTTTCCTGGGCATTTTCTTCCGAAATGTCGTCAGATGCGCTACAGACCTACCGGTGCTGTGGATCCGGCGCACAGGAGAATCGTGATAAAAAGGATTCCAGCCCGTTTGCTTAGCGCGGGCTTCGTGCGCAACCGGACCTCTTCTGCCGCATCAATGGCTTCGCCGCCGTGTCTCAAGCGCCGACGGAGCGGGTCGCTTGTGCAGATTCGCCGCTCTGTCGGCGGACATCTGTTGCTTCGCGGCAATCCGGGATTATTGTGGGTGAACGATTACGACAACTTCACATGTTTGCGTTTGAGGCGTCGGCCTTTTGAGCTTGAAGGGCGTTGGCCGTGATTGGCCTTGGTGAGTTTGCGATTGGTTTTTGCCATGGTCTGTGTTCCTGATTATTTGCGCACAAGTGCTGGTTTTGGTCGAAGCCACATCGACACTGTCTGAGCACGCTCTTCATTGAATTGTGACAAATGCCGAGCGGGCCTGAATCGAAGCGATGCAGGATAGCGTCCTTTTTCATTCGCGAAAACCCCCGAAGGACTGCATTTCACGCAATTTCGACGCTTGGGAGTACCCCGCGATGGGAAACTTATTTCGCCACCGTGCAAACGCGATGCTTTCTGATAAACTTCGCACGCAACGATCGATGGTGGCAGACCCAAAGGGTGTCGCCTGGTGATCTTAAGCACTCGCTACAGTGCAAATTCGTTGCAAATAAGCTGATACACCATGTTTACGGGCCTCGTGGAAGGACAGGGAACTGTCAGGCAGATTGCCTCACTTCCAGTCGGGTTGCGCCTGTCGATCGCACCGGATTCTGAATGGTTTCCTGCGGCTGAAGTCGCAATTGGCGACAGCATCTCCATCTGCGGCTGTTGTCTGACTGTCGTCGCCATGAGTGCTGGCGCGCTGGATTTCGAAGCAGGCACAGAAACGCTTTCGAAAACGAATCTTGGGCTGATGAAAGTTGGCAGCCGAGTCAACCTGGAGCGATCGCTCGCGGCGAATGCCCGTCTGGGTGGCCATTTTGTGCAGGGCCATGTGGATGGTGTTGCGACCGTGAGCGAAATTGTCCGTAACGGCGACTGGACCGATCTGTGGCTCACGCCGGCTGTTGAGCAGCATCGACTGCTCGTGCCGAAGGGTTCTGTCGCGATTGACGGAATCAGTTTGACGGTCGTTAATGTGACCGCCGACCTATTTTCGGTCGCGTTGATACCGCACACGCTGCAAGTCACGACACTGGGATCGGCGGTTGTGGGCGATGTGGTCAATATTGAAAACGACATTCTTGGCAAGTACGTTGATCAACTGCTCGAACGTCGCCTTGCAGACGGCCTGTTTTCCCTTTCCCCGCAGATGATTGCCAGTCTCCGAACTCAACTGAATGCTGAAAGTCCCCCGCC
>JAYTAK010000773.1:0-7813 GCA_043737515.1 Candidatus Kuenenia sp.
GACCAAGCGCAGCGCCGTTCCGGCAGATCATCCAAGTGCCGGAACGATGCTGCGCCTGGTCCGGCCTACACTCAAAATCAAATATCGACAACGCGTACCCGGTTATTTTTGCCCTGGTGTCGGTCGGAAGGGCCAGGCAGGGTTGCCGGGAGGATCCGGTCGGTGAGGAGCTTTGCCGAGGCCGAAGTCTTCAGGCTTCATGTTCATCGTTTTGTAATAATCCGGTTCGTTGATAAAGCAAAAGAACGTCGGATAGAACGGATCGACATAGTCCACATCCGCTTTTTCCGGCACTGCGCCGCCAGTGAGATGGATTGAGGCATTGACAATCAATCGCCGCAGATCTTCGTCCACGAAGTCCACAGACGCGCCGGCGGTTGTGCAGAAGGAATGACCTGCTGTGCCGTTCGGGGCGGTGTAGGAATGCAGCCATGCGAGTGGCTGCATGGGTTTGTTGCGGTCATCATCGACGAGCGTCTTTGATTCAGGATCCAGAGATTCCGTAATCGCTCCGCGAAGCAGAATCGTGTCCGCGTCGGTGAGGTGAGTCACGCCATAGACGTCGCTGGGCGCGAAGATGTCGGAGACGCCGTGCAGGATCACATGATGCTCAGCGCCCGGTTCCACGACGCTCCGAGCCCCCTCAACTTTATGATTCCCGTGATGCGAAACCCACTGCTCACCCAGAATCTGACGACCAAACTGGTCATACGTCAGTGAGTCGCCGATTTTTTCACCGCCCTGGAATGCGTGCGTTGCCGTTCGCAGTCCAATCACCGGCTTGCCGGCATTCAGAAACGCGGCGATGTGTTTGCCCTGTTCTGCATCCGGCTTGCGAAATCGAGTCGCGATGATCATCAGATCAGCAGAATCCAGAGACTCCATTCCGCGCAGCCCCTTCTCATTGTTTGGGTCAATGTAATCGGCACCTTCCGGGGCAAATGCGAACAGCACGGTACACTTGAAGCCGTGTTTTTGGCTCAGGATTTTGCCCAGCATCGGCATCGTTTCTTCAGACCGATATTCCTGATCGCCTGAAATCAGCACGATGTGCTTGACGTTGTCGCCGGGTTTCGGCGGTTCAAATACCAGCGTATCGCCAGCCGAAGCAGAATGGATCAACAGGCTGGCAGCCCCCACGACTGCTGCACAAAACCATGAAAACACGGGACGTCGCATGAAAGTCGCCTTTCGAAAACAGTTCACGATCCAGGCAAGGACCACAAATAGAAGTCATTCGGCAGACAGTTTAACACGGCGACGGTCATTCGCCAGAGATCACGGAAAAGTTACCCTGGTCGGCCCGTTTGCGGATTTGCGGGCGATCACGGCGATGATCGCTCGATTCGTTGACCCGCATGGGGCGTGTCGGATAGTCTGTTGTCGGTTTCCACAAATGCAGATTTCCGACGACGAAACTCCGGAGAGAATTGGCGATGACCACCAAATTGAATTATTACGCGGCAGCACTCCTGATGCTTGTCGGTATGCCCGTGCTGAACGCGGCTGACGATGATAACTGGGTCCGGATCAAGCTGGACGAACGATTCCGTTCCGAAGGTGTGGCGGCGGCCGATGTCAATAAAGACGGAACGCCCGATGTCATTGCTGGCGACGTCTGGTACGAAGCACCGAAGGTCGGGACGGAACAGCACATCGATGGCACGGCGTGGAAGATTCATGAAATCCGGATGCCGGGGGAATTCGTCGCAGGAGTCGGCTACAGCAACAGCTTTGCGAATTTTGCCCATGACATGAATGGTGATGGATTGCCGGATGCGGTGATCATCGGATTCCCGGGCGATCCGTATCATTGGTATCAGAATCCCGGCGTGAGTGACGAAACGCACTGGAAGGAACATATGATCTGGACCAGTGCCTGCAATGAGTCGCCGGAGTTCGAAGATCTGAATGGTGACGGAATCCGTGAGATTATTATCGGCTCGCAGCCGGAGGCTCAGATGGGGTTCAACGTCATACCTGCCGCCGATAAGTCTGGTGACAAATTTGCATTCCATGCGGTGAGTACGCCGGGCGACCCGAATGAAAACGGCACGTTCAAGTATTACCATGGCCTGGGTGCCGGTGACATGAACGGCGACGGACACCGGGACATTCTGATTGCTCACGGCTGGTGGCAGAATCCGGGAGATATTCTGAACGGCAAGACCTGGGACTTTCACCCGGTACGCATCAAGACGGCTGAAGGTGAATCGCCGCTTCCCCCAGTGTCAAACATCTACGCAGATGACTTCGACAGCGACGGCGACATGGATCTGTTCGCTTCTTCGGCTCACGCATTCGGTGTGTGGTGGGTTGAGAATACCGGCAGAGGCCCGTGGACGCTGCACGAGATTGACAAATCATTTTCACAGACTCATGCAGTGGAAGCAGTCGATATCAACGGCGACGGGCAACTGGACTACGTCACTGGCAGCCGCTTTTTCGCTCACAATGGCGGGGACCCTGGTGAGCATGATCCGATCATCATGTGCTGGTACGAAGTGGTGCGGCAAAAAGGGCAGGCTCCGAAAATCACGCCGCACAGAATACCTGCAGGCTTGGGCACCGGTGTCGGCACACAGTTCGAAATCCAGGACATGAACCACGACAAGAAGCCCGACATCGTGCTGTCGAACAAGAAGGGCGTAAATGTGCTGCTGCAGAAGTAGCGGCACATATGGCTGCTGGCGTTAACTGAAATCGAGTTCACAATGAATGCTTTACAAGAGGCGGAAAAACTTCTTTCTTCACTCACGCGGGCGGAAAAAGCACAGTTGCTCCAATGGGTAATCAACGATATGGGTGATGCCTTTCCCTGCATCGAGAGCAGAATCGGCGTGTGCGGCGGCGAGCCGTGCATCACCCGGACCCGCATCCCTGTCTGGGTTTTAGAACAAGCACGTCGTTTGGGGATCAATGAATCAGAGATTCTGCGGAGCTATCCGACGCTGCGAGCCGAAGATTTATCGCATGCATGGGGTTACGTGCGAACTCATCGTGCGGAAATTGAACAGCAGATTCAAGAAAATGAAAATGCATGATCATGGCGCAGCTTTATTCGAATGAGAATTTTCCATATCCGACCGTGAAAGAATCAATGGCCCGCTTAGTTGTTTGGAATCTGCACTGCCATTATGAGCGAGAATGCCACTGGGATTCCATTATTAGGCTTCCGTTGTACGCACATGTGACCTCAGCATTCTGGAATCTGACAGCCCGACAGGAGGTGTTGTTTTCTAGCCACGAAAAGATCTGCCGCGGGCTTCGCCCGCAACCCATCGTCGAAGTCGGGACACAAGCACAGTGTTGTCATTCACGCAGGAAGACATGTGGCAGAAAAATTCATGGCAAAAAAATGAATCGCAGAAAGACCTCAATTCGTGTTCTGTATTCTTCTGCCCCTCATTTTTCTGCCTGACCTGACTTCAGCAATCAGACGCCTGATAAACTTCGCGGCACGACAAGAAATCAACTGTTAGTAGTACAAGGAATCACTCATTTCATGGATCGTGTTTTACTTTCTTTGGGATTTTTGTGTTGTTTCGTGGCTAGAAAAAATGTCCCGATTGCTCGCGCAGGCAAATGAATTCCAGATGCTTCAATCCCAGTGAATATGCGGGCCATTGTAATAGAATCAATCTTTTCGGGATCACTCAGATTCCCCGCATTTGCGCTCGCAGCACCGTCGGTCTCGTACTCGATAACACCTCGCGGCCCCGGCGAAGACCAATAAAAAGGCCCTGCACCTTTCTTGATCCATCGCATCTTCCGCCCGACCACTATTCATGGTGAAGCGACGGACATGAATGTCCATCCTACTTAAACCTTAAACGCGTGCTTACTCTACTTAGCAACGCGCACCAGCTTCATGATGCGGCCGGAGACGTTCCAGTCCTGAACGTACAGGTTGCCGTCTTTGTCCCAGTATGATCCGTGCGTGCCGCTGAAGATGCCTTCGATCCACTGCTCCTGCGGTATGTTGTGGCTACCGCCTTTCGCAGGATCCGGGTTGTGGCCGAGAACGGAGATGATCCTGTTGCTCTTATCCAGGATCACGACACGTCCCTGCAGGTCTGGCACGGATACAAACTCGCCGTGAATCGCGACGGAGGTCGGCATTCCCAGGCCGGTGATCACTTCTTCAATAAAGTTGCCGTCAAGATCGTAGTGCAGCAGGCGACCTTTAGGCTCGTGGTTGCGATCGCAGATGAGCAGGCGAGGTGGCTCGTACCGTGTGTCCAGCGTCATGCCGTGCGCTGTGTTGAATTGCTTCAGATCATTCCCCTTGCTGCCGAAGTGCATCAGGTACTTGCCCATTTTGTCGAACTTGAAGATGTAGTTGCTGGCATAACCATCGGACAGAATGATGTCACCGTTGGGCGCGACGGTGATCGCCGTGGGATTGAATTGCTTCAGATCGAGTTTTGATTCTTTGGGAAATGGCAGTTTCAGCACAATGTCGCCGGTTTCCGCACTGAACTTGATCCCTTCCGCGTTCGCGTTGCGAGCGCCGTAGATGAATTCTCCTTCCGCTTCATCGCGAATTTCCATGTCATGGATTCTGGTGTACTCGTCGCCGACGAAGCGGCGGACCAACTTACCGTCCGGCGAGAAGACAAACACGCCCATGTCGGCGCTGGTGTAGATGTTGCCTGCCTTGTCGATCACGACACTCCCGTGAGTCGGACCAATCACCGACTTGCCGTCTTCGCCGAGCCCCCAGCCTGGCACTGTATCAAACGTCATCGCCCCGGCTCCCATTCGTACAGGTGCTACGGGATCGGCTGCAATGCTCTGTACCGCAAGGCTAACGGCAATGGTAAAGGCGAGGGACTTCAAAAAACTCTTCATGTTCAGGATTCCTGGTTGAGCTTTGAGCGGCAATAGTCAGACTGCTGTGAAGCCTGGCGATCAAAAGTTACGCGGCGTCTGGTTTGGAAGAAATCGACTTCAGCTTCAATCGATTTCGATTTGTGTGAACAAGTTCTAGTCCAGGAAAAGCAACGTTGTCAAATGGTCAGATTGTAAAAGTTATTCCTGCTCAGCACCTGAGCTGAAAATGCCCCGGCATGTCATCAAACACAGCAGCCCGGCATCCTGCGGATGCCGGGCTGTTGACTTCTGCGTAAGATTGTCATGGTGACACGCCCGGTGCCGGACTACTCTTCGTCAGCGGGCTTCTTGCCGTCGGGCTTTTTCTCGGTGTTCTTCTTTGGTGAGGATTCCTCACCGTCCTCAGACTTCGTGCTCTCTTTCTTTGCAGGAGGATCTTTTTTCTCTGATGACTCTTTCTTGTCCGTATGCTCACTTTTCTTCTTCGGAGCAGGATCGGCCTTGACCGTGATGTCGATGCTGTCCACAGTGATCAGGGCTCCGGACCCTGACTCTGGAAGGCGATCGACAAGCAGGAGCACCGTCGCCTGCAGCGGCTGCCCTTTTGCAAGTTTCGCCGGGACACGGACGAAAAAGTCGTCGCTCTCCTTCGGGCGACTGTTCACCGTGAAACCGGCCGCTTTGCTGCTTTCCTTTGCCGCCAGATAGAGCGCGTCCTCGGGGTCACGCGGCTTTGATGTTGCCGCCTCGATCGCTTTGCTGAGATCAACGAGCGTTGTCTCTCCTCCGGCCTGGACGATAATGACAGCGCTGCCGCCTTCCTGAACAGAAACGAAGCCTCGAATGTCCAGCGCTACGGAAACGGCATCTTTGCCTTCGATCTTGTTCGCGACCGAGAATGACTTTGTGCGGGACTCCAGCAGTTCACCCTTTCCGTTGGACGTGGCCAACACAAAGTTGTCGAAAAGCATCGTCGCTGCTTCACGATCTTCGCTGGTATTCGAAACAAAGCGGATTGAATCGGGATAGAAAACCTTCCCGAGTTTTGGCTTATCTGCCTCGTCGGCCAATGCGTTCGAAATCAAAATGGACATGACCGCGACAGTTGCTGCGAAACGAATCATTGGAACCTCCTCAAAAAACCAGGCATGGCCGCAAGGGCGACATCCCCCTGCGTATCGGCTCCAGTTTAGTCCTCCGTACTTAAATTCACAATTCACGCCAGAGTTTTTTGGGAGATCGGTACGCCGATGGTGGTTTCACCAGCGAGGAACTTCCCTGTTCAACGTGAAGGTTTAATCGTTCGAGCATTTCAGATCAGGCAGACCGCGCGTCTCCGAAATCTCCGTCCGTGTACGGATTGAGACGCTCCCTTGACGGGAGCGTCACAAGAGTCCCCAGTTGCGATCCCTGTAGCTTGGACATTCATGTCCGAGATATTGGCCATGCGACGGACATGAATGTCCATCCTCCAATCGATTGTGTTCTCGTTGTCATCCACGCCCGAATCCTTCGGTCGCACGGTCGTAGAAACCCTGTCGATCGAAACCCCCGTCGTCGGCTACAACCACGACAGCGGCGGCGCGGAAATTCCGGTCGCACAGTTTCCATCCGGTGCCGTTGAACTTGGGAATCTCAATGCCCTGACGGAAACCGTCGCTTCGATTCTGACCCGTAAACCACGCCCAAGTCCCAACGTCCTCGAAAAAGTGACCATGTAACGCAAGACCCTGGACGTCTAGGAAATGATCGTTCGCAAGTGCCGGTGAATCCAACGCGACTCGTACGAGCTTTTTTGCTGAGGCCGTTTTTCGTTGATCTTGGAGAAATAGTCATGACTGAATATACGGTGATTTACGAACCGGGTGAGCGAAACTGGTCGGCATACGTGCCTGACTTGCTAGGCTGCGTCGCCACGGCAAGGACACGCAAGAAACTGGAAATCCAGATTCGAACAGCAATCGAGTTTCATATTGAGGGACTTCGACTGCACGGCGAACCCATCCCTCAGCCGACGATCGAAGTGGGAACCGTGGCGGTCACTGCGTGATCTGCACAGCAATTGACCTACCGTTGAAGAAACTCATGCTAAAGCTAAATCCCGGAGTCCTGGTCAAGAATGGAAAACGTGATCTCTTCAATAGTCTGACGTGAAACGGAAATTGAGAAATAAAAAAGATTGACCACATGCACCTGTCACCGTTTCACGGCAGTTTTCCAGGACACGCGACGAACCGTTGCTTACGCTGGCCGGATGGCTCATGCGTCTGACGGGGACGGGGGCACCCAGACCTGCTGCAACCGCCGGGGCGATTGGGTGACCGAGAGAATGTCAAGGTGCCTGTCACCGGCGTCCTCACGGTGACCTACAATCGCTACGACCGGCTTCAATAGATCGGTCGCTCATAGAGATCAGATTTCACGATGGGTACGCTCAACCCGTAGCGTCTAACCAATTTTTCAATGAGGTCTCCGAACCATACGGGTGCCGTCGGAGAAACGTGAACCGCGACAATTAGCTCGTTGGGGTCAATATCGATGCTCACCATCTTGGAGTCTTTCGAGATTTTTTCCTCGTGTCCGGTATCACCCGACCACACTATCGCACGGAGTTCGTTCTCGTGCTGAAAACTGATCCGTTTGCGGAGAAACGCTAAGAAGCCATTCTGCATGGCAATTGGTTCGTGATCGTAGTCAACATAGTCAACTTTTGAGATTCGGACCGTCAATTCGGACTGCCTCAATACTTTTTTCAACCTGTCTTGGTCACTTTTAATCGCTATGCCCTCATCGCTTTTCAGATAGAGCTTCCACATTGCAGCTGATTCGTATTCACTCCGAAACCAGCAACTAATGAACATTTCCTCTATCTCTTTTGGATGGGCTGCAATGACCCTCTCAACAAGTTCAAGTGGTAAATCATCGTTCTGCTCTGGATCTCGCAACAAAGCGACGCCAGCTCTTGACCACGCTCCTT
>JAYTAK010000774.1:0-7811 GCA_043737515.1 Candidatus Kuenenia sp.
ACATCTTCTTTCATTCCATTCGACCACACGGCAACCGCCTTGAGCTGCTGTTGCTGGCCATCTGCTGAAAACAAAATCTCATGCGGCGTCACTTCCAGGCTGACCAATGTGGATGGTTCTTCAATCTGACCGTGTGCGCCGCCTTCAATCCATCGCATCAGGAGATGATGCTCCCAGCTGCCTTCTTTCAGACGCTGGCCACCTTCGTGCTGAACCTGCATCAATGGTTTCTGCAGGATGCCGCTGTCGGCAGGAACCTCCGGGTCAATTCGACCGTAAATTTCGTCATGATCACTTTCAAAGTCGTACCCAAACAGACTCAAGCGAAATCCACCACGCCCCTGAAACGACCCGTGACACGCACGACCGTTGCAGCCCAGCTTGCCCAACAGTGGCACGACATGCTGTTGAAAATCGGGCACCTCACCCGCCGCGTCTGACTGGGCAAACCGCAAGACAACAGACTGACGCATCGCGGAGTCTGACGTGGGTTGCTGAGCCAACCCGGTCGCGGAGAGACACAGCACGGCTGCTGTTACTATGCACGGAACTGTCATTCGATGATTCATCAATCGCATCCTGAAACCTCATCCTGTGTCAGTTTGAACTGCTTTTGTTGCCAGCTTTTCGGCTGGCATTTGTTTTCTTCGCCAGTTGTTCCCATTCGTGATCGAGCTGCGAATCCGACATTGTCGCAATCTGCTTTTCCACTTTCTGCATTTGCTCCGTCAATCGCTGCTGATCAGCCTTCAACTGCGTCAGCTTCATGTCACGACGCTGTTGCAGCAGTGCACGAATTTCCTGTTCGAGCGCGTCATCGTGAGTGCGAGACCACTTGGCAACCAGCACGCGGATCTGCGAGTCGTTTTTCCATAACTCAAGCTGATGTGTGAAACGCGTCGGGTTCTTTTCCCGCAGCTTTTCCAGCGTCTGGATCTGCTGATGGAGTTCACGAACGGCTTTTTGAAATTCGTGGGGACGAGACTTCCTGAGCTGTTCAAGTAACCGAGCCAGTTCCGGATGATGCTCAGTTGCAAACGCCATCGTTACAGTAAGATCAGATTCTGAAAGCTCCGCACGCGGTTTCTTATCGGTCGCTTTTTCGCCGGGTTTCGGGGAATCGGAACGCACCGCTTCAGTTGGCGGTTCCGCCGCCAACGCGGTGACGTCACCACCGATCATGAAGACCGTGGCGAAGCCGATCACCAGTGTCCAACAGGATGCTCGATTCATCAATACACCCCTGCTTCATCATCCGGCCCGATCGCAGGATGATCTTCGGATGATGCCGCTGCGGCATCCAGATCAACAGCCGTCAGCAGCCATTCCGGCGCGACAAGACTGGCAACAGAATCGTCGGACCCCGACAATTCGTCGAGTTCCGTATTCATCTCGCTCGCTTCGGCATCATTCAGCAACATCGCCAGCGCGTCGGCGGTGGCGTCATCGACCGCCGCAAGATCATCGGGACCCTGACGAGTCGGAAACGTCACCATTGCAAGCACTGCCAGAACCAACGCGGCTGCGGCTGCGAAAACACCAAACCGAGCGAATGCGGGGCGCCGGAAAGAGTCTGGTGCCGCAATCAGGGTAACACTCGCGATCAAAGGCTGAGCTGACGGCTGTGATTCACAGGCCAGAGCAATTCCGCAAGTCAACTGAGTCGCCGCGAGCACCGCTTCACACAGAGCGACATCGTTCTCCATCGCCGATTCAAACAACGCCGTCTGCTCGTCCGACAATTCACCTAGGACATACTGCATCGCTGACCACTGCACATCATCCAGCGTTGACTGCGACGTATTTGTTTTGTCTTGTGTCATATTCATCTCAATGTTGTTCTATGGTCTGTACGAATCGTCCACGAATGCCCGCAACTGCGAATCCTCTTTCAGCCGCAGCAAGCCGCGACGCATCCATGTGAGCACAGTTCCCAGCGGTTGTTGCATCTGTGCTGCAATTTCCGCAAATGTCTGACCACCGTATATCCGTCGTCGAATCACTTCCTGCTGTTCAGCCGACAACCGAACCAACGACCGCTGAATCGCCTGCACAGCCTCTTCGTTCACAACTCCCAAATCCCGCATCCATTGTGCATCAGAACTGGACTGACGTTCCAACTGACCACTGACCGACTGCTCTGCAAATTTTTCCCGATGTTTCGTTTCGCGTTTTTGTTGCCTCAATAACTGCCTCGCTTCATTCAGAGCGATGCGAAACAACCAGCCCCGGAGCGTCGCCGGGCGGGCCGTCTGAGCTGACTCAATTGCTCGAACCACCGTCTTCTGAAACGCATCTTCGGCCAAGTCACGATTTTTGAGCACACCCAGCAGGAACCCTTTCAAATCGGCTTCCCACTGTACGCATGATCCCTCAACCATCGACCGCATGACTTCTGGCGTCTGCTGCGATCCGGACTCGTTTTCACAGTGATTTCCGTCATCCTGCGTCAACAAGTCCCCCTCCATTGAATGCCACTTTCGCCCATATGATGCACCGCCGGCCCGCATTATTTCAACGGTTTCCCGGAAAACCAGAGTAGCGGCAATACTACTGCGTTCCATGCCGTTGGAGTAAGCTACACCGCTTCAGTTTGGTTGAGAACCGTCCAGAAGACTTCATGGCGGCTGCATCAAATGGACTTGAACTCACAATCAAACAGAGTTCCGGCTTGCCACGAATCTTTGCTGAATCGACGGTTAGTTCCTGAAATGTAGAGAATGAAACAGAATTCCCGCTTTTCACCGCTTGGCGAATTCATTGTCGCCAGGGCCTTGATCGCGCATCGAAAACACAATCATCCACTCTGGCTCGAAAGTCTGTCGCGATGTTGATGGCCGCCAGGCAGTCGAGCCCGGAACAACAACGACATGCACTATGGAAAAATTCAACGCCTGGCGAGTCATCACAGCAACGGCATTTGCGGTGCCTGGTTGCGCCGCAGTCGCAACGGTCATGTATTTCCTGCCAGAGTCGTTTGCCCTGTGGCGTGCATTGTCGGGTGTGGCATTGTTCAAAATTGGCCACGGGCTGCACTACAAGTGGTGTGTGCTCTTGGGTGGTGTTCTGATGTTTGGTTCGATCTTTGCCTGGGCCATCCGGCAGTAACTGGCGCAGCGAGACGTAACGAACCGCAACCGAGCAATAGCCCGAGAAGTCGTTCAAGACGAGCCGCAGATGGCGCGTCGTCTGATTCCCAGAGGGAAAGTAATGGGCGGAAAGTAATGGGACGCAAGTCAATCATGTGAATTGAGCTGCGTCCCTTTCGGCTCCCTTACTCTTGTGGCTGAGCTTCCTGAACTCGCACAACTCGACGGCAAATGAAAGACGACCGGACTTCGTTCGACAGTGCGCACCGTGCTGTACGTGGCCACGCGCTGGAACAGCTCCATCAAGACCTTCTACCAGCGTTTGCTGGCAAAAGGAAAACCGAAAAAAGTGGTCCTGACCGCAGCCAAGTGAAAGCTGATGACGAGCCGCAATGTGCTGGTCAAGTCGAATCAACTGCATCGAACACCCGAGTCATGCCTAAAAAATCCAACAGCATCGGGACGCGAATCTCTGCGCGCGACTCGTGGCAACGAACCATAAACAGAATGGATTTCAAAATCTATTTTGAACCAGTCGTTGACCAATCTTAATACCGTCGCTTACTGGTTACCCAATATCGAATTCGAGATCATGGTCCGTTGTAAGTCATTTTTTGAAGTCTTTTTGCCAATGCACAATTAAGCCAAATATCCCGACAGGTAACACGATACCCCAAAAGCCAATGTGGTTGAATATCTCCCCGAATTCCCGCTGAGTGAATCCGAATACAGGTGCGATCATTTTGACAATCCGGTCAGCAAGAATGCCCACAGCAATCCATGCGCATCCAGCATAAAGGCATCCGTAGCCACAGCCTCTGGGGAGTGATCTTTCGCTATCTGAGCGCGCCGCGAGACTATCGGAATACTTCTCGGCAGTCGTGTGATTTGAATTTTCGTCCATTGAGTATAGTATCTTCGACAAATGGGCGTCAGGGGTGCATTCCGGGTTTGAGCATCGACGAACCGAATTGTTGCATAACGAATTGCAATCCATGCGGCGGTATGGATGCCGACGCATAGATCGTTGGTTCAACTTTTCCGGCTCGTGGATTGGCCGCAAGTCTGCGGAATCAATCGGGGTCACTCAGCGGCACGACTGAGTCTACAAATTGTCGCAGGGCTTGTCACCTCGATTTGCCTGGCGGCTGCGATTCCGGTCGCGGCGATTAGCGCGGTTGCGGTCTGCTCAGCAAACGCAGGGCGCTTGGTTTTACTGAGTAGATTTCCGCGAAGCGACAGATGTCCGCCGACGGAGCGGCGGACCTACGTAGGCGAGCCGCTCCGTCGGCTCGCACCAGACACGGCGGCGAAGCCAATGATATTGCAAAAGAGATTCGGTAGCGGGCGAAGACCGCGCCAAGCTGGAGCGTGGTGTGGGACAATGCATTGCCGATGAATGACCAAACGGACCGTTCCGCTCGGAAATAGTAAAAACTGCCTGGCCAGCAGATAGCCGTGGAAGTCCGCCAGATTACTGCTGCTGAAGATACTCTTCCACCAGTTACGCTTGGCGAAGCAGGTACGGATTGAACTGTTCGTTCGATTCCGCGAACTGGCTGAGCGCTTTCATGTTGCCGACGAACTCTTCCGAAAACCGCAGGTGCTCCTTTTCCTTCACATTGAGGGCCGCATGACTCGGTTTCCAGGAGCGATCAGCGGCCTGCATGCTCATTCCACCATTTGTACAAATGATGGCGGGACGAAGGGGGAAATGCAGCCAACTGTTCGATGCGGAGAAGGGCCTGATGCAATGCTTCCGGGGCAGCATCAGTTGATTCGGCCCAACTCTTCATTAGATCTGGTGTCGTGAGGACGGAAACGGAATGCGCTCCAGCCAATCGAATTGCCTTTCGATCATCTGTGGCCACCGTCCAGCCTCTCGACTTCGCGATTGATCCGTTCTACTCCGCGCGGCCAGAAATGAGTCCGGCGAGCGGAGCGGCGTGAGCCCAATGGCACTTCGTTTTCTTCTATCAGCCGGTACGCGCTGGCGGGGTGTTGATTTAACGTGGGATAAGCTTCCAGCTTGTCAGGTTTCTCAAAAAGCACTGCGTTTTCATACAGCGAAGGCAAGCTGGAAGGCGTGGAAAACCGGGTGCTAAAGCACTGCGGCTGATACAGGTTGCGATCAAATTGAGATTGGATCCGCACGTGCCTACTCTACAGTTCAGCGTTGCCGGTGGACGTTGGATTGCCACCGCTGCGGAGGACGACTTCAGCTTTAGCGATGATATTTTCTTCGATGCCCGAATCCCGCATGTGCTGCACCGTGCGATCGATGTCATAGGCGATGCGGCGGAATTCTACCCGTCCGTCCTCGATAATGGCGTACGCCGCGCGAGGATCGCCGTCGCGTGGCTGACCGACGCTGCCGGGATTGATCACCTGTGTCTTCCCGATCTGCAACTGCATCGGAATGTGCGTGTGGCCGACGCAGACGAAATCCACATCGACATGTTCCAGCCGCTGCTGCCACTGCTCGACGTTGTCACCAATGTATTCATCCAGCGGATCTCGCGGTGTGGCATGGACGAGCAGAAATCGATGATCGCCGAGCACCAGATGCCGAGTCACAGGCATTTGTGCTAGCCAGGTCAAATGATCATCGCTGAGAACATCAAAATGGTGCGGTCGCATCGCCGCAACCATTTTGCGAAACGTTCCGCCCGGTCGCACCATCACGCGCTGCGCGACGGAATGATCATGATTGCCGCGCACGACGCTGGTGGCATTGCGACGCACCCAGTCGATGCAGGGAATCGGATCGGTGGCGTAATCCACGACATCGCCCAGAAACAGACAGGCATCGAATTTCTCTTCGATGGCCGCCAGCGCGGGCCAGTTGGAATGGATGTCGGCAATCAGAAGTATGCGCACGTTACGGATTCTCGTTGACATTCACGTTCAGTTGCAGGGCAAGCGAGTCCTTTTCATGGCGGAGCGTGATGCCAGCGCCTTTGAGACAGCGGACAAATTCGAACACCAGATCAATTGCGGCTTCGGCTTCTTCGCGGGAATGACCTTCTGCCAGCATATTCTGTGAGATCAATTGCTCCCGATTGTCGCTCAATGCGTCCCGAATGGCCTCTGAATGCAGTGCCAGTTGAGTGTTGACGCCGCTGTCGGAGACACGTGCCGCTGGTGCGCTGGCCAGTTGTTTCGCCAGATCCGCAGTGCTCGCCAAAATAAACTGGTCGCCCGAAAACGCGGCGGACGGCGAAAAGTTAAAGATCATGTCGGCCGTCGTGGAATCTTTGTCTTTTTTCTCGGGCACGTAGTGCGACGTAATCAAATCGACGTCGTTCACTTTTTCCATGTCCATTTCCAGTTGTGGCCGTCCCTCCATGGCACCGACAATATTGAAGAAGCCAATCACGCTCTGAAATGTGCGTCGCAGTTCAGGACGCATGGTTTCGGCATCACGGAGTTTCAGGATCAGGGCAAAGGCCGGCAGTTTGAGTGCCGGAACGGGCATCACATTTTCAAAACTTTGCCGAGTCACAATCAGTCCCATCTGCGGGTCGAGCGCACCGAGAATCTCTTCACCAAAGTCGCGACCGGCGAAGATTGTGGAAAGCCCGCTGTCGGCTTCGGCCAGTTTGTCATTCATCTGTTCGTCAAATCTCCGGCACGCAGCCACATCTGCGAGATATCCCGGTAGGTACTCAGTGTCATCAACGTGCCGGGGATTTCAGGCAGCACCGGTGCCGAGCCATTATTTTCGGGACCAAAGAAATAGGCCCGCTCTTCAGGAATCCAGTCTCCTTGCCATGGTGTTACGAACTGCATCGTCAGACCGGCATCCGTCAGTTTCACGTCGGCCGTGAAAAACGGGGCGTGTTGCAGCACGCTTTGAATTCCACCGACCAGAGCTTCAGCCAGCGGATTTTCCGCCTTGCCTTCAAAAAACTTCTTCGCGGCACCCGCGTCGCGAATTGTCTGAATGTTCCCGTATGCCCATGCCTGTGAATCCGCTTTCCGCAACGCGTAGGTGGCTTTGAACTGCGCGTTGGCTGACAGTGTGCCAGACACTTCGGTGTCTGTGGCATCAGCCTGTTGGTCCAGCAATCGATCGAGAATACTTTTCCCAAGGTCCCCGTTATTCGTCAGGACGATCCACTGACCGACCACGGCCGCCCCGGACTTCTTATCGACTTTGTAAACTGTCACGTCGCGATATTCATCGGTCTTGCCGTTCTTCTCTTCATTCAATCGGGTCAGTTCAAGGATCTTCACGCGGAAGTTCTCAGCGGTTGCGTCGTCTTTCGTCTTTACCAGCAAAACTGCTCCCTGAGTTGCGGCATCATAGGCAGCGTAGAGACCGCCAGCCGACAATACTTCGAGTGCCGGACGCCAGTCGGAGCCAATCTGGATCTCCAGGAATTTCCGACCGGTCAGGAACCCACGATACTGTTCCGACTGTGTCGCCTTTTTCCATGCGTCCAGATTCTGGATGTGATGACTGACCGGATGATCGTACAGACATGCCATGATGGCTGCCGTGTCCGTGACTTCGACATAGACGACCGTGGTGTCAGGCAACAACTGAATCGCCGTCATATCACCCGCGCGAAGGCCCGGCGCGACGAACAGTCCAAAGGAACAGCAGACGACAGTGATCAATCGAAAATTCGGCATGAGCTTCCCCTTGATAACATCAGTACGAAAATCCGGGTTGAGCCTGTAGGCCGGACCAAGCGCAGCGCCGTTCCGACAATC
>JAYTAK010000775.1:0-17991 GCA_043737515.1 Candidatus Kuenenia sp.
CGTAGGCGTAGGCGAAATTCTCTGCCGCCTACGCCTACGGCTCGCCGTTAAACGAATGTACCCATAAATCACGCACAGAGAATCCGGTAGGGTCAGGAAACCTGAACGCATCCGTGCGGCACACGCAGCGTCGGCAAGAGTCAGCAGTGATAGAATCTTCTCAGCAAAACAAAACTCTCAACGTTTGCTGAGCTGAGCTGAGTGCAGCCTCAGACAGCCACAATCTTCAGACCGGCGAGTTCGGCGATGTCGGGGTAGTGGTTGATGGAATCCTGGTCCTTTTCCTTCTCTGTCTCCGGGAGGTCCGCATACGGAATGAGGAGCTTGAGAAGCTGACGCGCGTCGTCACGCGTGTCTGACTGCGACCAGCCGTTGTCGAAATGCCAGCCCATCCAGCCATCATGTTCCGCTTCGGCGAGAAGGTCCGCGTGGAAGGTGAGGACAGACTCTGCTTCGGATCGCTCTTTCTCTGTCGCGGTACCGGTCACAAGCTTGAGGCCAACCAGAGCCAGAATCGCGGGAATGCGGCGTGCTGCCGCTCGATTCGATGCCTGATCGAAGGGTGACAGTTTGGCGAAGTCCCGATCATGGTGCAGTTTGATCCAGCCGCCCGCTATGCCTTTCTCGCGGTAGTACGCATGCACGGCTCCCGCAAGCTGATCGACACCCAGGCGGTTCGCGGTCTCCTCATCTCGCCGGATAAGGTCATCAAATTTCTGCAAATCCACATGGAGTGCCAATTGATCGCGCGGCAGCAGAGAGGAAAGGCTGAGAGGAGCATCAGGCTGAGCGCGACGCAGCAACCGGAACGGCTCGACGAGCTTCGTCAGTGAGCGGGAGCCATGCCGGAACTCGGGCAATTCCAGCAAGGCCGTGGCCAGGCTCGGATGGATGTCGAGCCGCTCCGAGTCCGCGCACTTCAGCCTCGACCTGATAAACAGGGCCCGCCGCACCGGACAGAAAATATCAATACTGCCGGATGAAGTTGCGGGGCGCAGGTTCGGGCCAATGACATTGAGCTTTCCGTCAAGCCGACTCGCAAAGTCTGGCCCTTTAGACAACACAAAATGATCGGCCGCTTTGTTTCCGGGAGTGCCTGCTCCTTTGCTTTTGGCTTCAAACTTCTCAAACGTGTGGCTCGTGCCACCCGCGAAGACAAACAGACACTGTCCAACGGGGTGGCTGATCTGAAGTTCCTGAAAACGACCGTCCTGCATCGGTGCCAGCAGATACTTGAGCCAGACAAAATTCTGTGAATCGAACTCATCGAAAAAGGCGACTGGAATCTTCCCCTCTAGAATCTTGTCCCGCACCTGATGGAGCGCACCAATCAGGTCGGCGGGACCGTTGAATTGAGAGAGATTGAATTCCAGCCAGCCAAGCCGGTCGCGAAGCAGGTCCTTTGCCAGTTCTTTGACGGCAAACGATTTGCCCGCACCAGGAGGTCCAAAGACGCCGATCGAGAGTGGCTTGTCCGATTTTCGGTCATCGAGATATCGGTGGACCAACTGGCGCAGGCTGCGCACGGCTTCAATCTCACTGCGGTCTGCGGTGAAGAAGTCACCGACTCGCAGCGTTGGAGCCCGCAAGGCACCCGGCCCCTGGATCAGCACTCGGCGGGCAATGCCATTCAACGGCATCCCGGGTGCGGCAGCGCCCGGGGATTCGTGGAGAGCAAGTAAGCTCCAGCCCGGACGCACGGGGCACGACGCATCATCGAAACTGAAATTTCGGACCCGCAGAGACTTCGACACATCGCCGTCATACGCGGCTGCGGCCAGCGACGCAGCCGGGAAGCCAGCACCACGCTGCGAAGCATCTCCATGTCCATTCTCACGCAACGATCGCATCGCCGCCAATCCACGACGCATCCCCAATTCCAGATTTGGGTTATCAGGGTTTGACGCGATCTCTGCTGCCACAGATGCCGTTAGACACGACAAGTGCCCATAAGCGTTGCCCTCGATGTCCCGACGTCGTTCGCCTTCAACATACTCCGGATCGAACAGAAATGTTGCGTCGTGCGTTGACCCGCCTTCATTGCTGAGCCACAGGGCTCCCTCGCTGTCAAACGGAATGATCAGGTGTCGGCACTTCGTCAACGATTGCAGACTCGCGTTCGTCTTCATGGCACCTTGAAGGTCCTCCAGAGTCTGTTCCCATGACAGGCCGTGGCTCAGACGCACATCGGCACGCCGCAATTCGGTCGCTGACACGACAACAACCAGACGTTCCGCGTGGAATTCCGACAATTCCCGCCACAGATCCCCGTCACCGACAGGTGCCGACATCTTCAGGACGATCCAGCGTGGATCCTTTGACGGAAATGCCTCGGCGGGTTTCTGCGACTCACCCTTCCGGGATTCACGGAACAACTCCAGCAATCGCTGATCCCGCACCGGCACGCGCCAGTGCGCGAGATTCATTCGCGCCCGAAATCCCATGCCACCGTCCGAGATCACCAACACCGTCGGCTCATCCGGCAACCCCTGCGCTGTCTCCCATGGCCACTCGCCCGATGTCGCAGAACCTCCTCCGAATCCCATCGATTCTCCGACGCGCCAGTGCAGTACGTCCTTGTCCTTGTCCTTGTCCTTTCCGTGTCTGGTGCATGGCCGCCAGAATGCGTAGGCGGCAAATGGCAGATCAACGCAGCCTGCATCCTGACTATTGCATTGGCGCATCTTTTCCAATGCCTGTGTTTCATTCACAGCGAGCACGCTTTCCCAGTTCCCGTGACCACCAGCCTGCAGTGCCTTGAGCAGCCGGTGGATCAAAGCACTGCCGCCCAGTTCCTCCGTCACGCAGACGCCTCGTGTTCCCTGGTCTCCAAAGTGATGCCGCCTCCCCTGATAAATGTGGTGATCCACCAGAAAATCACCGGTGACCAGAATCTTCCGCATTGGTTTCTCGCCTGGTATTTCGTCGCGTTGGTCACACATGGAAGACTCTCTTTGATGTTGATGAATCAAGCACCGGCATTTGCGGCGACCGCAAGTGTCACTTGAGGAGTGACGGCTGTCGAATTCAAACTCCTGCAGTGAATTCGAATTGTGTTTGCTTTGCCAGTGGAAGGGAAATGTGATCCCGACAAATTGCTGAATTTGCTCCTGGTGAATACTGTCCGGGTTTCATTGAGCGTCCAGCCTGATGGTGCCGGACGCTGGAAGATCATGCTGTATTCGGGTAGATTGCAAGTGCTGCGGATGGTGGCCAGTTGCTTGAGACTCAAGCCGGATTCGTCGGCGGCAGGCGTACGCAAACCCGATCGCTCCACATTTTTCCGGGTGCATTCAGTCAGAAAAAGGCCATGACCGCCGAGCATCCTTCACTACCCGTCAAACGTGCTCTGCCCATCATTCGCGTCTTCGTCAGCTCCACGTTCAGCGATCTCAAGCACGAACGGAACGCACTGCACGCGCAGGTCTGGCCCAAGCTGGAACGCTATTGCCAGCAGCGGGGGTTCACGTTTCAGGCAATCGATCTGCGCTGGGGAGTTCCCGCGGAAGCCGGTCTCGATCACCGCACGATGCGGATCTGCTTCGAGGAACTCCGCCGCTCGCAGGAGACTTCCCCCGAGCCGAATTTCCTCATCCTGCTCGGCAACCGCTACGGCTGGCGTCCGCTGCCGGAGGAGATTTGTGCGGATGAATTCCGCAGACTCGAAGAAGCGGCCGGGCAGATGGAGGTAGCGAGCGAACAGCAGCCACCAGTCGAAGTACTACCCCGGTGGTATCGGCTTGATGAGAATTCGCTCACGCCGGTCTACATCTTTCAGCCTCGACGCAAGCCGACCGACGGCGATCCCAATGGAACGGACTACACAACAGTCGAAGCTTGGCGAGAAGTCGAACAAATGTTGTGGCTGATCATCAATCGAGCTTTTCCCGCGAGCGGATTGAAGGACCGATTTGCCGCGGAATTTCTCACCGATGCTGCCTCAGATCGTAGCGGAACTCGTGAGAGTTCCGATCTGAAGTCTCACGAACTCAGCGACGCCGATCGCAAGCCGTTGCCGTCCATCGTGCGGTTTCAGACATCGGCGACGGAGCAGGAGATTTGGAGCGGTGCCCTCAGCGTCCCCAATGCCAGTCAGCACGTCCTCGCGTTCTTTCGCGAGTTCGATCCACCTCAGAACATCGAGAACGCCGAGCCTATCAAGGATTACTTCGACTTGGTGTCTGGCGAAATCGACTCGCTCTCGCAGGAAGCTCAGCGCGACTTGAAGGCGGAAATCAAGAAGCGGCTGGGCGGCAATTGCATTAACTTGCCTCGCGCTCAGCTGAGTCTGAACAAGGATCAAACTGGCCAGCAAACCGTGAGCGTCTCGACCGACCACATCGACGAACTGTGCCATGAAGTCGAAACGCGGTTGACGGCCCTTATCGAACGGCAGATCAAGGAATACTGGCGAGAGACAAATCCGTCCGCCACGGAGGCCGACAACAAAATCGCCGTCGAGCAGCGAACCGCGCGCGAACTGGAGATCGAACGAGACGAGCATCTCCGCTTCGGGCGCGAGCGCGGACCGAAGGCGGCGTTCGTCGGTCGAAAGGATCAGCTCCAAAGAATCCTGGACTATGTCAACAGCGATTCGTCACAGCCGCTTGTGATACACGGAGCCTCCGGCTGCGGCAAGACCGCTCTGCTGGCCCGCGCGGTGGATGACATCCCCGCAGCGAAGCAGCCGATTGTCCGTTTTATCGGTGTGACGCCACGCTCGTCCGATCTCCGTTCATTGCTGCGAAGTCTCTGTCAGGAACTGCGTCAACGGTTTGAAACGGGGTCTGCCCCGTTGGAGGGCACGACGCCCGGAGCGGGTCTGACCCCTTTTCAAACACCGATCCCCTCTGACATTCGCGAGTTGATCGACGAGTTTCGCAAGCACTTGCAAACCGCCACCGCCGAGCAACCAGTCATCTTGTTCCTCGACGCTCTCGATCAACTTGCCGAGTCGGACAACGGTCGGCAACTCTTCTGGATTCCGTTCGGCCAACTGCCGAGCCATGTGAAGATCGTCGTCTCCTGCCTCTCCGACCGCGACGAGAAAGACCCGGTCGCCCAGCCATTCGTTGCGCTCCAGCGCCGAAAGCTCTCCGACGAGAACATGGTCAGCCTCGATGCCTTGTCTCCGGACGAAGCGCAGACGCTGCTGTTCGGCCGCTGGTTGCCAGCCGCCGACCGCACCGTGGCCAAAGCCCAACGGCGTCTCATCGACCAGCGACTGGAGTCCGAGGCATGTCGTCAACCGCTGTACATCAAGCTGCTGTTCGAGGAGGTGAAGCTGTGGCGATGCTACGACGAACCATCAACGAATTCGTCCAAAAACAGGGAGCGCGAGGCTCCCGCCGAGCCGCAAGCGACTAAGTTAGGCGATGGCGTTCCCGCACTGCTGGAGCAACTGTTCGACCGACTGAGCCAGCCCGAACATCACGGCGAGTCGCTCGTGCGGTTTGTACTCGGCTACATCGCCGCCGCACGCCGTGGATTGAGCGAGACGGAAATCCTGGAAGTCCTCTTCGCCGACCCCGACTACAAGCAGCAACTCGATGAAGCGAGCCAGCGCAACAACCACACGCTGCCCATCGAACCCCCGCGCATCCCCATTGCCATCTGGTCCCGGCTTCGCTCCGACCTGGCCCCGTACCTGACCGAGCGAGCCGCCCCCGGTGGCAACGTGCTGGCGCTGTATCACCGCCAAGTCGCCGAATGGGTCAAAGCCCGTTTCGTCGATCAAGCCAATTGGTCGAAGCCCGGCCAAGATGCGAGCGACGGAAACCCACACGCACGCCTCGCCAAGTTCTTCGCGAAACAGGACTACTTCCTGGAGTCCCTCGAAGACCAACGCGCCCGAGCCAGACGGCTGCCTCCCACACCCCGCCCGTCTAACATCCGCAAGGTGGACGAACTCCCGTGGCAACTCCTGGAGGTCGCCAAGCTCTTCGGCAAGGACGATGCCACGTCGGAACACTGGAATGCCATCGCTGACCTCTTCACCGACCTGAACTTCCTGGAAGCCAAATCGGAGGCCGCCGAATGATCTTCGACCTCGTCCGCGACTTCATCGACGTACTAGGCACCATGCCGCGCCAACATCCGCGGTATCGGATACTGAAGTTGCTTAATGAAGCGCTGCATCGCGATTTACATTTCATTGGTCGCCATCCGACAGTGGTCTTTCAATGCCTATGGAACACATGTTGGTGGTACGACAGCCCTTCATTGGCTGATTACTATGACGTTCCGGACTGCAATCATGCGATGGTTGGCGATGTACCGTGGATAAGAGCAGGGGAACGACTATGCCAGCTCATGGAAGCACACTACGTCACGAAGCTGACGGCGACGCCTGGCTTTCGATGGGTCAGATCGAGACGGCCGCCTTGTTTACCGATCGGTAATTCATGCTTTGTTCTTATGGGACACAAGGCACGGATAGAAAGTGTTGCCGTATCTTCTGACGCAAAGCTTCTTGCGTCATGCGACACGTCCGGCACTGTTATAGTCTGGGATGCAGTAACGCACGAGCGCTTGTTTGAAGTTCAGGATGCCGCAGCGTCGAGCGTCTTGTTCTCGCGAGATAGCAAACGGATAATCTCCTTCCGCGGTTCAAAAACGGTAACACACATCTGTTGGGCGTCTTGTTGGAGCGTCGAAAGTGGGGCGAATCTCGGTGAACCGAGTGATTTAGACAAAGAAGAGGTGATCCATTCAAGCAAAGGGGACTGCCACCGTCAATCTGCATTGTCGCCTGATGGGACCAAGTTGGCGAGGGTAACCAATATGGTCGAAATACAGATCGTCAATGTCTCCAATCGGCAGCCGCTCATGACATTGTACGGACATCTCAATCTTATTTGGGGAATCGCATTTTCCCCCGATGGGAAACGTCTCGTGTCGGGAAGTTACGATACCACTGTCCGTGTGTGGAATCTCGACGCCAGCGACACCTCTTGTGAATATAACTCCACAGAGAGGACGGGAAGTGCAGTGTACCCGAACGGAACAAACGCGGCCGCAGAAGTCCATAGGATTAGAGGACACTTTGAGCCAGTTACGGGAGTCGCTTTTTTCCCGGACGGCGAACGGATTCTTAGTGCGTCATTGGATAAAACAGTTCGAGTATGGAGTGACGTTGGCAAACAGCGTCTCTACTATCTTCGCGGTCAAGATTATAAAATTCTTCTTTCTGGCACAGAATTCGGTGGCGACATCGTCTTTTCTCCCGACGGGGAACGTGTGTTATGTCGGTTCGACCGGGATCTTGATAGGGGCATCGCAAGCCGTTGGACTGCATGGGATACGCTGACCGGGATGTTTGCGGAAGTGAGGCGAGATGAAATAGAGCAAATAGAGCAGGTAGTCACACGAGTGCCCGAAGCAGGAGATGTAACGATCACGCCTGACGGTTTTGAAATGGCGATTCGGTTGAGGGAACGGTCAATCGATACGGCATGGTTTCCGGCGACACCGTCGTTGGTTGCACAGCATCCTTCGCAACCGATTTGGGCAGGCGTTCGTGAAAACCACGTTTATATTCTGTCCCTGGAGAACAACGATTCCGAATAGAGGAGACTCCGGCCGGCGTGGCGTTGCTCGACGTGATCGCGCAACGTCCGGCGAGGATCTCGCATCACTTTCCCTTTGCGACTGATTCGTACGTCTGCCGAAACAGAGTCTGGTCCACGATCCACACGTCGGCGGGTTACGCGGTCTCGCGATCCTGATATTTCTTGACGAGGAAATCTCCCGGCTTGCCGGTGAGTCGGTCCCAGGTGGCTTGAATGTAGCCTTCATCGCTCCGCGTGAAGTCAGCCGGTCGCGCGATCGACGTCGGATTTTGAGACGAAGTTCTTCGCAGGCTCGGAGAAGACAAAGGGGACATGTCCATATAACGACCGATCCATTCTCCATCTTCGTTTTGATCGTGGCTTCCCTCACGCAGAGCGGTGAGGCCTACATTGAAGCGGCACGAAATTTCGCGCCGACCGGCGAGGCTCACTTCGCATTCACCAGTTGTGACAGCGGTACGGCCTCGACGTTCTTGGCCAGCGGGTAGCGTTTCTCGCCGGGATACACGACGTAGAGTTCGTCGAGCTTCAAGTCCGTCAGGGCGATCCGCATGGAAGCGGTGAGCGTGGGGGCGTCCGCTCGTTTGCATTCGACTCCGATCCGGCGACCGCGTTTGAACAACAGCAGGTCCAACTCCGCGCCGTTGTGGGTGGCCCAAAAGTAGGCCTCGTCTGGACACAGGGCCTTGAGGACTTCCTCGACGGCGTAGCCTTCCCACGACGCGCCGACTTTCGGGTGATGTTCCAAATCGCGCTGATTGGTGATGCCCAGCAGCGAGTGCAGCAGGCCACTGTCTCGCACATAGACTTTGGGCGCTTTGACCTGACGTTTGCCGAGGTTCTCAAACCATGGTGGCAACTGCCGCACCATGAACACGCCCGACGTCAGGTCCAGGTAGCGGCGCACGGTGGTCTCGTTGACGGCGAGGGCGCGAGCCAGTTCGGCGGCGTTCCAAATCTGGCCGTGGTAGTGAGCGAGCATGTTCCAAAAACGTCGCAATGCCACGGCGGGAATCGTCACGCCGAGTTGTGGGAGGTCACGTTCCAGGAGTGTCTGGAGAAACTGTCGTCGCCAGACGTCGGAGTTGGATTCGGTCTTTGCCGTGAAGGACAGCGGAAACCCACCGCGCAGCCAATGCCGCGTTTGCGACGCTGCTCCCACATCGGCTAATCGAAATCCTTCCAGAGGGATCGTCTCCAGGCGACCGGCGAGGGTTTCGGAGGACTGTCGCAACAAATCCGGTGAGGCACTCCCCAGGATCAGGAACCGTGCCGGGCGCGGCTTGCGGTCGGCCAACACCCGCAGCAGCGGAAAGAGATCGGGGCGTCGCTGAACTTCGTCTATCACGACCAGCCCTTTGAGCGGACGTAAAGCAGTATCCGGCTCGGATAGTCTGGCCAGACTGAGCGGGTCTTCGAGATCGAAGTAATTGAGCGAATCGGCCGCCACGAACTGCCGGGCCAGAGTCGTCTTGCCACTCTGACGCGGGCCAAGCAATGCCACAATCCGGCTGCGTTTCAAGGCGGCCTGCACCAATTTCATATCGGTCGTGCGTTCGATCATGTCCAAAGTATGTACCATGAATATCCTGCAGTCAATGCCGGATCTTCATGGTACGTTTCGAAACCCGATTACTGGCCGGAATCGGGGCAGTACGGCGGCGGCGTCCCGGTGCCTCGTTCGATGCGTCGAGACAGTGAGCGGCACGCCGGACTGGAATGTCCGATTTGCTATTCTCCTCGAACAGCAAGAATCGACACGAAATTGAAGCACTGGAACCACGGAGCGATGGTGGTGAAGCCAGCGTGCTTGAGCCGGGTGACATGTGTGTCGAGTGACTCCGGGATGAGACGATTTTCAATGGCCGTGCGTTTTTGAGCGACCTCAAGATCACTGTAACCGTGGGCGCGTTTGAAATCGTGATGCAGGTCGGTCATTAACTGCTGCTGGTTCGGTTCATCGAAACAGATTTTTTCTGAGAGTAACAAGGCTCCGCCAGGCAGCAGACCGCGCCAGACGTTTTCAATCACACTCGTGCGTTCTTCGTGCGGAAGAAACTGCAGCGTCAGATTCAGCACCACAAACGTGGCGTTGCAGATCTCAACGTTTCGGAGATCTGTTTGATGCAGTTCGACCAGACAGCCCGCTTCGTTCGATTCCAGGAGAATCGTTCGCAGACGTTCGATCATGGCGACCGAATTATCCACCGCGTGAATTGTGCAATCCGGCGGTGCCTGCCGTCGGATCAGTCGCGTGGCGGCACCCAGCGAACAGCCGAGATCCCAGACGGTGGTGCCGGGGCGCACAAACCGCGAGGCCAGTTGTTCGATCATGGACAGGATCGATGCGTATCCCGGCACTGACCGCGCGATCATGTCGGGAAAGACTTTGACGACCTGCTCGTCAAATTCAAAACTGCCCACCTGATTCAGCGGCAGAGCATAAATGTCGTCACGTATCATGGCTTGTTCGTCTGTCATGCCAGTTCGGGTTGCTGACGTTTCTCAAGAGCGTAAGACACGATGCCTTCCAGCGCCAGGCAGCCGAGTCCGGCCAGCAGCAGCCAGCGCCAGAATTTCTGACGGGATTCCAGTTCTGCGGCATCCAGTTGTGCTGCGAGGGCCGGGTCTGCTGACGGCTGCGACGTATCGCGCACGATCGCAATGTCGGGCGACATGCCCAACGCCTGCAACTGACCTGCGGGCAATGGCTCCGTCCGGCTTTCCGACGCAGCGACTGTTACGAGCAGACTGACGGAATGCGGGCCTTCATTGTTATTGCTGCTGAGTGTCCAGCGACCGGGTTCATCAAGGACCACAGATTTTACGACGGATTTTGTTTCTGTTTCTGCTTCTTTCGCTGGCGGATCTGTTTTGGCATCCGGGGCGACGGTGACTGGATCTGGCTCGAACGGTGTGCCGTCGGGACGAGTCAACGTCCAGGCATCATTGCCCGCCAGTTCTGTGGGGTTGATCCGGTTGCCGACCTCCAGCAACTGGTGTCCTCGGTGACGCGGGTTGGCCATTTGCACGAGTCGTTGAATCATCGGCGGAAATCGCGTCGATAACGCCCACTGGCTGTCGTCCGGATGCCAGCCGGTCGCAAGCACGACAATACGCCCGCCCGATGGATGAGTGTACTCCAACACCGCCGGACTGCCGGAATCGAAACGTGCCACGACGCGCACGGCATCAGCTTCCTTTTCATCCAGCGTGAGCTTGCGATAGTACTTGAAGCGGATTGAGGAAAAGTCAGAGAATCGTGCGTCCGCAAATGTGGCAAACAGCGGCGACGAGAAATCGATCTGTCCGAGCATCGCGTAATCTTTCACGTCGGCTTCGCTGAACGTCAATCCCGGCGGCAGGAGACTCTTCACAGATTCTGCCATCTCAACCGACTTCAGTGCCAGGACGACAACACCGTCCTGTTTCAATACGTTTTCCAGTGATGTTGCCAGGCTCTCCGGAATGGGTTCTGTCACAAAGACCAGTCTCACATCCGCAGGAGCCGGTACGGCAACTCCGTCCGTCCCCAGGAGATCTGCCACTTCGATCGGATCGGTTTCGTTGCCATCCAGCGCGCGTTGCAGAAAATAGCGCATGGCTTCGGCGTCGTTGGCATCGGTCGAGCCTGCGTGAGCGACATGGATCACGCCGCGTTCGTCGATCGGCAAATCGACAACGTTGTCAAACGCATGCGGCTCGCCGAGCAATTGGACGCCGACAATCTGTGGCTGTCCCTGAACGGCGTCGGGCATTGAAAACGTCCGTCGCTGTCCGCCGCCCACTTCGGCCGTTAGCGGAGTTCCCACTGGCTGGCCTTTCGCATCAAAGGTCTCCAAAATGTATTTGGTCAGCGGAGCGTCGCCAGAGTTGGTGACCCGCACGCGAATTCTTCCGGAGCGGCTATCTTCAATGAGGCTCAGCCCTGCATTGCCTGGCTGCTGAGGCTGCACGATACGCAGATCGAGCTTCACGGAATCCGGCCATTTTCCGGAACGCAACTCATCGAGCGAACTCCCCTGCTGAAAATCGGTGATCAGGATCACCCGGCGTTCGCTGACCGAATCCGACTTCGCGGTTTCGCGCGACACTTCATCGGCGGTTTCCAGCAAAGCGCTGGCCGTACGAGTCGCCATCCAGTCCGGTTCCCAGGACTCAATCGCGCGTGCCATCAATGCCTGGCGATTGCCAGGATCCGTCGTCTGCCATTCGTCGGCGGTAATCAGCTTGCGCATTGATTCAGAGTAGGCAGAGACACTCAACGTATCATTCGCATCCAGTTCGTCGGCAACTTTGTGAAGTTCCGTCGCGACAGCTTCGCGCAGTCCATCACGTCGCATACTGGCACTGGCATCGACCAGGATGGCGATGCGATCCGCACTGCCGGTCGCGGCTGCTTTATCAATTGCGAGCCGCTGAAACGGTCGGGCAAATGCCAGAGCGATCAGGGCGACGGCCAGGATTCGCAGCAGCATCAGGGGCCAGTGTTCGATCGTGGAACGTTTTGTCGTCTTCGGCAAAGTCGGCGACAGGAAGCGCACGATGCTGAACGGCATCCGCACGGCAGGTGTGCGACGGAGCATGTGCAGCACAATCGGCACACCCGCGAGCAAACCGCCAGCGACGGCAAATACGGGAGCAAGCAGTTCAAACATATCGACATGATCCCGACGATTTTGTGAGTCGCGTTATACGTACGATGGACATTCATGTCCGTCGCAAGGCCAGTAAAAGGCAATTGAAGCGAAGTTTATCATACCATCAGAATGCATCGCACGAGGAACACCTTGTGGCCCGGACTCGGACATGAATGTCCAAGCTACAGGAATCGCAAGGCAATTGAAGCGAAGTTTATCATACCATCAGAATGCATTGCACATGGAACACCTTGTGGCCAGGACTCGGACATGAATGTCCAAGCTACAGGAATCGCATGGCAGTTCATGAACGCAGCGATCTCAGAAACTGCAGTGTCCGTTGAAAGTCTTCGGGGAATGGTGCTTCAAACTGGATGTCTTTTCCACTGATCGGGTGCCGAATTGTCAGACGAAACGCATGAAGCGCCTGGCGGGCGATCAGCACGTCGTCATCAGATTTCGCAGGATCTGCTGAAGAATCAGGGGATTTTGACGGCATTGACAGGACAGCTCGGCGATTTGCACCAGCCGCCGATTTCATGACTTCTGACTTTGTCAGGGTCGGCTGACCGATGTACATCCTGTCGGCGACGATCGGTGTCAGAATGTGCTGCATATGAATTCGCAGTTGGTGCGTGCGTCCGGTTTGCGGATGCAGTTCCATCAGGGCATAACTGCCGAAGTCTTCGCCGGTGCGATAAAACGTCACGGCTTCCCGGGCGTTGCCGCCTTCGGGACAGACCATCATCTTTTCCCGCACGCGCTGATGTGGACAGACAAAAGTCCGGATATAGTCGGACGCCAGTTCGGGAACTCCGCGCACGATGGCTCGGTATTCTTTCTTCACTTCGCGTCGTTCGAACTGGCTGCTGATTTTCTGGTGAACCTGATTGTCTTTGGCGATGAGAATTACACCGGTCGTATCGCGATCCAGACGATGCACGATGCCGGGTCGATGACGACCGGCGACATCGCTGAGCGTATCGAAGTGAAACTGCAGCGCACTCGCCAGCGTGCCCCTGGAATTGCCACGCCCCGGATGCACGACCATGTTCGTCTGCTTGTTGACGACGATAATGGCGTCATCTTCGTACAGGACATCCAGCGGCAGGTTCTCTGCCACGATGTGCGATTCCTCGGCGTCCGGCAACTGAATCCAGACGCGGTCATTGACTCGCAGACGCCGCGATGACTTGGGTGTGAGTCCATTTAACTGCACGCCGCCCGCTTCGATCGCGCGCTGCAATTGAGCGCGGCTGTGATTAGGAAACAGGCGGCTGAGATAATGATCCAGCCGCCAGCCATGTGCGCGAGCTTCCACAGTAATGTCAATCGGCTCATCAGAATCCGCAAGAACCTCGACCGACAGTGGCGAAATCTCGCTCATGTCGGGAACAACTGGATCTTCTTCGTCCGATGTCATTCTCCGGATTTCTCGGGCGCCGGTGTCTCGCCGACCGGTGTGTCCGTTTTCGGTGCGTCAGACGTCGGTGCGTCTGCGGTCGGTGGAGCGGCAGGCGACTCGACCGGCGCAGCATCACCAACAGGAGCATCCGCTGCAGGCGTCTTCGCCTCTGGCGTTTCGGTGGCCTCGGGAGTTGCTGGCGTATCTGCGGTCGCCTTGTCGTCGCTCGGGGTTTCTGGCGTTGTCGGCGTTTCTGCCGGAGCCTCGGGCGTCGTGGCTTTCGACGTTGGTGCGTCCGCACCTGGCAGGCCAAAATTGTGCAGGTCTGGGAACAAGGGCTCTGACGGGACTTGTCCCGGTCCGCCATCCTGAGGCATCAACAAGTCATCGCCGGGTTTTGGATTCTGTGTACTGAACCATGCATAGAATTCACGGCTGTCTTTCGAAGCCAGGCGTTTGATGCGGGACTCCGCAATACTCTTGAACGTTTTGGAATCTGGAAATGCCTTGAGGACTCGTTCCCACGCGGCGGTGGCGGCATTCATGCTGCTGTCTGTTCCGTCGCAGCGACATTCAGCGACGCGGGCGAGCCCGACGAGAACGCGTTCGCGAACGGAGTCGATGATGTCCTTGCGATCTTCAAGCTGCTTGTACGCCTTCTCAGCGGTCGCCAGATTCTCCGTGGCGGCTTCGCGATTGGTGAACATATTGGAAACGGCATCTTCCAGTTCGCGATCCGCCTGACGCAGACGTGCCAGAATCCCGATCGGCGAATCGGGAGATGCATCAGCCACGGCCTGGTAGTCTTCGGCTGTGGTTGCCAGCAGCAGGTTTCGGGACACTTCAGCAGTCGGAGCTGGCTGTCGCTGAACGTAGACGACCACCGCCGCGATCGCCATGAGGGCTGCCACGCCGTAGATCATGGTGGTGGCGTACTTTTCCAGAAACGGCCTGGATTCTTTCAGCAGTTTGGCAAGCTGAACTTCATCTTCATGGTGGACGTAATGACGATCCGACATTGTCGGTGAACTTTCATCGAGAGAGACGAACCCCGTCAATTCGGGGTGGCATCCGGGTCAGTTTGGGCGAAATTCAAACCGCACAGTATATTGGTCTGAGTAAAATCAGGTCAAGCTGGCAGTTTTTCCGTACTAACCGTGACAATTGCCTCATTATTCGACGTCGCTGTTCTCCAACCGATGTGATGCCGAGTGAATTCGGGTGCGTTTTTGGTGTGCGCGGCTGCGAGTTTCGAGGAGGAGTTCTTCGACCTTAGCGTCGCCGGGATTCTGTTCGAAGCACCATTCCAGCATTTCACCGGCTTCTGCGTAACGTTCCTGACTCAGCAGCAGCAGGCCCATGGCACGATGTGGCCAATAAGCGGTTTCGTCACAGGCCAGGGCAAGGCGGAGCATGCGTTCGGACTGCTCGTAAAGTTCAAAAGCATAAGCGGCCTGATGACCGGCCATCAGCAGATTGACCCGTTGACTCGTGTCCTGCAACTGTTCTGATGAGGCAGACTCAGTCTGGGATTCTGATGCAGTTGCGGCGGGCCGCGTGACTTCCTCAATCACATACAGCAGTTTCTCGATGTCTGATTTTCGCCCGCGTTCCTGAAACGCTGTCAGCACTTCGTCCAGTTCAGCCATGGACGGCTTGAACGTAGTGAGCACAAAATCTGCCGGCAACTGTCGCGAGACGTTCAGGCAGACCTGACGCCGATACTCGGGGCTGGAATGAAACACGAACTGCCATTGTTCCAGCGCGGCATCGACTTTGCCTTCTGTGAGCAGACAGTCGCCCACAAAGTAACGCACATACGGATCATTGCCGCCGACCAGCATCGTCTGATTGATCAGTGACTCTCGTCCGGAATCGCGCACGTCTCTCAGAAAACTCGTGTGCAGCAGAATCATGTACGCTTCGCCCTTCACCGGACACAGTGCCAGCGTGCGGCGCGCCATCTGATCGGACAGCATCAGCAGTTTGATATTCCGACCAAACGCTTTCTTCAGCCAGGCGTGCATTTCGCCGGTCGATTTGAAGTTGGACAGCGCGGCATCGCGGATCTGAATTTCGCTGAGGGGATTATCACTGACTCGCTGCCGGATCTGAAACATTTTCAGACTCAGCAGGGACAGTTCATGCAGGGAATCCAGATGCTGCGGATTCGCCTTAATGCTTTTCAGCAGCAGACTGATGCGTGCTGACAGCCCGTCAAGTTCATCGTCCTCGACTTTGGCCTTCTCCGGTGCATCGTAGCTTGCAACTTCGGACGAGGGCGGCTCTGCGGCGGGAAGTTCGGGTGTCTCGGGGTCGGTTTCTGCAGCGTCAGCTTCGGAAGTCTCCACCGCTGCGATGCGACTGGTTTCCAGATCACTTGAAGTATTCTTGTACTGATTCCACCAGCGTTCGCCCGCAACACGTCGTTCGAGGTCCGGTTGCACGCGACACAAAACCAACAGGCATCCAACACCTGCGATCAGCCATCCGATGCGCGGGAACGGAATCCCCAGCTCCGGGCGGAATCCGGTACAGAGGCGCAGGCCGGTGACGCCCAGCACGATGGTGATGACCACAATTGCAGGTGCGTACCAGATGAAATCGACAGCCGCATGAAACAGTCCTGCCACCAGTCCTGCCAACACTGCCGCCAGCGCGGCGACACGTTCGGTTTCGGTGCGTTTCAGGATATGCCACAGGATTCGCCCGACGACGTACAGCATCCCGAGGGCAACCAGAGCCAGCCCCGCGAGCCCGGTTTCAGTCGCCAGATGCACGTAGGAGCTTTCGGCGTGCGAGAAAATCACTCCGCGAAAATCGACAAAATTCCGCATGTACACAGGGTACACGTAGCGATGACTGCCGACGCCGCAGCCGAGGAGGCGAAATTCTTTGATGGCGTCCAGGTCGGCTGTCCAGATGGCCCGCCGCGCATTCGCCCCATCGATCCGGTCTGCATCGGCGGAGGCCAGTTGATCGATCCGGTCTTCAATCTTCCCCTGCCCCAGGACCATGATCCCGGCGACGGCGATTCCGCCGACTCCTAAAATCACAACGGCCAGAGACGCACCGACACGCCCACTTTTCCAAAGTCCTGCGAGACACACGGCGCTCGCCAGAGCTGCAGCCACCATGCCTCCGCGAGACAGCGATAACATGATCGTCACGACCACGCCACCAACCGCGCAGACCATGAGCAGCATCTTGATATCGACGATGTTGTCAAAGCGGGAATGACTGGCTCTCGCCGGTCCAAGTCCCTTGAGTTGTCGAATTCCGGGGTCCTTGTCTGCACGCTGAGTCATCAACCACCAGACCAACGGCCCGATCGAAAGTGCCAGAAACTGTGCGAAGTGGTTGCGATTCGTGAACGCGCCCTTCAGGATTTCACGCGTGCCTGTGTACGGCTGGCGATAAAACCAGAAGAAGCGATCATTGGACGTCGCCAACTGGACGACGGCAAACACGGCCATCAGAACTCCGGAAATCCCGATCAGTTTCAGCATTCGATGGCAATCCGCTTCCGTCGCCAGACGCTGTGCCACGACAATCGCGATCACACCGTACGACAACAGCATCAGAAATGCATGTTGAGTCTCAGTCGGCACCAGGCTGGTTGTTCTCCAGGCACCGACTGCGGCTTGTCCCTCGGACGGCAGTTGCGTTGCCGTCCATCCGGGAAGCAGTCGTTCATATTCCGGGGAGACTTTTGCCAGCACGGTCGGGGCTAGTGGTACTGTCTGAAACCAGACAAGCAGCAGACCGGCGACAATCAGAGGTTCGACGGTTAACAGCCGCAGACGACCGCCCGTCCGAACTTTGTGCAGACTCCAGACGCAGCCCAGTGCCAATGCCAGGGTGATCAGAGTCCGATGTCCCCACGCTTCGCGACCGCCCATAATGAATGGAAAGATGACGATCAACGCAACGAGGATCGCATCCGTGGCCAACAGCAGTTTCGGGCCCTGCAAAAACGCCATCCCCGAACCCACATTGAAGTGGACCAGTTGCGGAATTCGCGATGATTGGCGTGCGTTTCGGGATGTCATTTGGTGATCACAGAATTTCAAATGAGCGGCATGGCGCCTGGTATCGGTGTTTGTTAGGGGATTGCTGAAAATCGCCTGACTCTACCGGATTCTATGTGCAGTCAGGAAAAACGAGTTTACAGCGTGCATTCAGGCCCAACGGGCCGGCGCTATGTCAGCCTGGGGCATCGCCCCAGGAAAGAAACACCAGTGAGTTATTGAGCCCCAAAGGGGCGGCACTAAGAGGAATATCAGGTTAGGATCGCCCCGTTGGGGCTATGCGAAGATTGATTTGAACGAAACCTGGGGCGTTGCCCCAGGCTGACATAGGACCAGCCCGTTGG
>JAYTAK010000776.1:0-7793 GCA_043737515.1 Candidatus Kuenenia sp.
ATCGGCACACAGACAATCGTCCAATGCAGCATCGAAGCCGGAGTCACGGCCGCCAATGCGTCCGCAGAACATCCCGCGAGAATGATGCGATCGGCAGCGTTCATCAGCGATTGCGTCCCCGCACTGAGCATCAGCGGCAACGCAACTCGTGTCAGCTCCTTGAGGTTATTGAAACCATCGGTGGGAGTATCGGTCAGGGGATCAGCAGAAGAAGGCATGGACGAAATCTAATGTGTGTGCGGTCAAGTTTGTAGGGTGAGACTGGCGGTGTTGAAAAGTTGATTTTGGGTGGGAGCGATATCATGTTGCGGTTGTACGCTACTGCGGAGCTTGCCTCCGTAGAGCGATAATCACGACCAGAAACGAAAATCATCATGCCTTCAATACATAACGCCACCATGCAGCTTGCCTGCATGGAGCGGTGATCCTGCTACTGCACAATCTCAGGATCATCATCCTACCCGGACAAGCCGGGCAGTGATGTCGTTTCGTGTTGTTTTCGCGACTGGTGATGATCAGGGCTCGATGGGGACAAGCCCGCATCGGGGCCTCTGAACTCTTGACAACACCGCCCTCGCTTCTTGCACACCGAATCTCCTGGAAATCCGCCGCATCACAGGATCGCCAGCGGATTGCGTCGTGACTCCAGCGTGCCGCGTGTGACACCGACGCGGTTCATGGCGTTCAGTGTTCTCCAGACATGTTCGCCGGAAACATCTCCCGACAGCAACTGTGCGTACAACGAATGAAGTTTCCGGATCTGATCTGCGTCATCGCGAAGGAGTTCGATCCGGAAGCGTCGTACACCAGACGCCAGCAGATCAGCCACGACTTCCGCCGAACTCTGAGCCACCGCATTGAACAATGTATTGCGGCAGCCAACGTCTGCGATCAACGGATGATCAACCCCGGTCCGATCCCGCAGTTCGACCTGATGCACATCGCACGGTCGTCCACAATTCGTTTTGTTCGTGCCCGGCGACAGCATGGCGCAGAACACGCAGTGCTCCATGTGAAACATCGGCATGTGCTGATGCACGACAACTTCCAGCCACTGCGGCGGAACCGACTGCACAAGATCCATCAACTGATCTCGATTCAGATCATACGACGGTGTCAGCCATTGCAGTTTCTGGTCCATCAGGAACGCAGCCGTCAATTCGTTCGTCACGTTCAGAGAATAATCGCCCACAACCGGAACGCCCTGATCTCGAAAGAACGCCAGCCCGCTGAGATTGCGCACCAGAACTCCGTCCGGCTGATGCTTCAACATGGCTCGAAACAGCCCTATCTCATCGGGCTTCTGAATGCGTGGCGTTGCCAGCAGCAGCGTCTGATCAGATCCGCGCGCGATCTCAACCGCGTCTCGGTATTCGCGAATGTCCTGAAGGTCGGCGATCAGGCGATCTACTTTCAACTCGACACACGCACGCACCTGATCCAGAGTTCGGCACAACACGGTCAGCAACGGCGTGGTCGCCTGAGTTTCACGAACTGGCAACTGATGCCGAAGCCGATCCAGCGCGTTATCGCGGCAGAGCACAACTTCCGGCATCGGCAGCGAACGATCAAGCTGCTCGATCATCTGCTTCCGCAGCTTCCCGAGCACACTCAGCGGCACCATCGGCGTACCGACAATCGTCGCTGTAAGATCGACGAGTTCGAACGCTGTGCCACCGAGCCGCGAAAGCTGCTCACGCAGCACGTCGATCGTGATCGGGTGTTTTTGAGCGGTCGCCAGCGGTTGCTCGGATTCGGCTCGACACACGCAGCCGTTCTTCGCTATGCCCTCGATCAGCAAGGGGCGACCGGGCTCCGCATGAACCTTCAGCATCAACGGGACGCGACGCTGCGGATCGGCTGTTTCATAGGTTCGACGCAGTTGCTGAGTCAGTCGCGGGTCGTCGGTCTTCCACACCTGTTGTCCGGCGTACAATCGGCTGAGATGGATATTGCTGCGATCAAACGTGAGGTCCACCACTCCGGAATCCACGGATTCACTGACCGGCATACGTCCCTGAAACACCTGGAAAACGCGACCACCCTGTTCGTCATCGTTGGCTCGATCACCGTCGAACACGACACCATCGCCCGCCTGTACTGCATACTCCAGTTGCACTGTCACTCGATCGAAATGCACGGCCTCAATGCGTCCCAGCAACACGCCGCGTTTCGCGGAACTCGTTGCGGGAACGAGCATTTTGTGATCGCACCCCTGAAGCCAGCCCGGTGAGAAGCCTCGCGAGAATGACTGTTCCATCTGCTGAATCTGACGGCGGGTAAACTGCACCGGATGTCCGGCCACAGCGCTGTCGATGGCTTCGCGATAGTGCCGCGTGATGTTCGCTACGTACTCCGGCGTTTTCAGTCGGCCCTCGATTTTGAAGCATCGTACGCCAGCCTCAATCAATTGTGGCGTCAGTGCGAAGGCCGCCAGATCCTGGGGACTGAGCAGATATTTCTGATCGCCGAAGTCACGCAATTCGCCGTCGCATAGCAGTTCATAAGGCAATCGACACGCCTGAGCACACTGGCCACGGTTCGCGCTGCGACCACCGAGTGATTCGCTGGTCAGACACTGGCCGGAATATGCCACGCACAGCGCTCCATGCACAAACGCTTCCAGTTCGACATTTGTCGTGCCGTGAATCTGCCGGATCTCATCGATCGAAAGTTCACGCGGCAGCACGACACGCTGAATCCCGAGTTGCTCGGCGACGGCGATGCATTCGGCACTGGTCAGCGTCATCTGAGTCGATGCGTGAATTGCCAGGTCGTGCGTGATCTCACGGATCATTCTGGCCACGCCCAGATCCTGAACCAGCACGGCATCGACGGGTGCCAGCGCGAGGCGTCGGATAATGGTCTGCAACTGAGGCAGCTCGTCTGAGAACGCGAGCGTGTTCAGCGTGACATAGCCTTTGACGCCGCGTCGATGCAGAAAACGCATGATGTCAGCGATGTTGTTCAGATCAAAATTTGTGGCACGGGCGCGGGCGTTGAAGCCATCTTCGAGGCCAAAGTAGACAGCGTCTGCGCCATTCTCCACCGCCGCACGAATGCAGTCCCAATCTCCAGCCGGAGCGAGCAGTTCAGGTGCGGGATTTTTCGTATTCATAGAAGTTTACAAGTCGATCGGAAGGGCGATGCAACGAGAGATTGCGGTGTCGAGGAGTTCGTGAGTTTTTGGATGCGGTCTGAAGTTGGGTTACTGCCTCAGACGTGGCGACAGGTCAGGTCTGGAAAGGCTGAAGGATTGCCGAAATTCCCCAACGGAATCACAGTCGCGGAGCGACTGTGCTACGTAGGCGACGTCGCTCTGCGACTCGCATTCCTGTCAACACACCCACCGAAAACAACGCACCGGCTATATTCTTAAGGGTTTTGTTCAAATCGCTGAGGCATTCATCATACCATTCCGCCGTCACAATGGCACTGCACCAGGTCATCGCCTCTTAACATCGACAGCGAAACGTAGTCACCGATGCGGTCGTTCCGGCATCCATTGCTTGAGACTATCGGATAACAGAGCTAAAATCGAACCGACGAAGCAACAACAGCGTTAGAACGCGAGTTGCAATGAACAGTACACAATTGAGCCGACTCCAGGGCCGTGTGAAGCTGCTGGTCCAGCAAACTGACGGGAAAGCATCTCCATGGTAAATCAGATTCAACTGATCAATCCGTATTGGCACGTCGGTACGTGGGTCTTTGACGATCCTTCGACAGGTCTCGTTCAGGAGCCATTCGTCTCTGGGGTTCCTGAAATGATGAACGATCTTGTGGCCGACATTTTCAATCCTCGGCAGGGTTTCCGATTGCTATTTTCTTCGGCACCCTTTCCCGGATTTCAGCGGAAGCTGGAGTGGGTACGAACGGAGTTTGAAGGGAACTGGTATCGGATGGAAGAACCGCCGATGGAAGGCTGGCTGTGCCCGGCATTGTTTCGATACTTCCAGGTGGCACCGGCAGAACTGTATGTGAAGGCTGAGGAGATCAAATGAGCGGGATGAAAACGGTATCGAATTCGCTCCTGGCTGTTTTCATGATTGTTGCCGGCACAATGCACTTCTTGAATCCGGAATTCTACCTGAAGATCATGCCACCATACCTGCCGCTGCATGAAGAGTTAGTCCTGGTGAGCGGCATCATGGAAGTCCTGTTCGGAATCCTGTTGCTGATTCCACGTAGTTCACGAAAGGCGGCTTGCGGAATTGTCGCTCTGTTGATTGCCGTCTTTCCTGCAAACTTGCATCTCTACCAGCATCAGGACATTCTCCCGGCATCGCCTGTCATTCACTTTCTGAGGCTTCCATTGCAGGGCGTATTCATTCTCTGGGCGTATTGGCACTCAAGACCGGCAAAGTGAAATTGTGAATCTGAAACGGATCATCCAAACAATTCTGAAAGACTATGCCCTGCCAATTCACGGCGATCATGGTGTTTCGCACTGGGCTCGGGTTCTGGAGAATGGTCGTCGTCTTTCCGAAAAGACTGGAGCCAGTGTGGCCGTCGTTTCACTGTTCGCTGTCTTTCATGATTCACGTCGCATCAATGAATGCACTGACGCTGATCATGGCCTGCGAGGTGCTGATTTCGCTGCTGAAGTACGTGGCCAGTTGTTTGACCTTTCTGACCATGATTTCAACCTGCTGTATCGTGCCTGTGAAGGGCACACACACGAACGGACTCATCCTGACATCACGATTCAGACCTGCTGGGATTCAGATCGACTTGATCTCGGACGTGTTGGCATCACGCCTCATCCGAGTAAACTTTGTACCGATGCGGCAAAGAGCAAAGAGATGATTCAATGGGCGGACGGGCGTGCCAGTTTCCGAGTCGTTCCAGAATTTGTATTGGACGACTGGGGGATTGAAATTCCGAAGCAGCGGATCTGGTGAAAACTGTTTCAACGCAATGCTGAATTCTGTTGTCTGCGTTCGTCGTTTTCACAACTGCAAGGCCCACTTCGGCTGACGATAAGGATCGGCGCAATAATAACTGTTGGATTTAAGCAGCGGTGCAAAAGTTATTTGACATCACTCGTTTAACGACAAGCCGCAGGCGACCGCGTGCCCCATCGCCCTCGACGCCTCCGGCTTGTCGTTAAACAAAAAACTTCTGACTCCCAGCTTAACAAACGTTGAGAGTTTGGTTTTCCTGAGAAGTTTCTTTGGTGCCGAAAACGCCATTACCAAGATCAGTCGTGAGTTGCGAACCTCGGGGAATTGTTGGTTGAAGTTGTCTGTCATTGCGGTTCTTCATCCGTAGTTCGGCTCTGCCATCCGCAGGACAACGGCCTTGAAAAGCTTCCTGCGGATGGCAAGGCCGGACTGCGGATGCAAGAAGGCAAGTGTGGGATCGGTGATTCATCCGTGGACAGACCCCAATGGGTTGCGGGCGAACCCCGCGCCAAGTAACAAGGAGGCAAAGGTTGATGCAATCATTCACGGAACATTTTCCCTGTGCCTCGGACGCGGGAGGGTGAACAAACGGAATCGCAATTTAAGGCAAGAAGATTACGGGGTAGGAAAATTAAACAACTCCAATGCGACTCATCTTCTTACCTCGTAATTTTCTTGCCTGAATAACGCCAGACTGTTATTTTCATCCCAGCCCTAAGGCGTGTCTCGCTCCCGGTTTTATTTACCCCGACGGGCATGCCTTCGCTTTCTTGAAGACCACGATCTTCACGGCCATGGGCACATCGAGCGTGCTGAGTTCATCCAGCATCAACGCCTTTGCCTGATCCTGATTGAAGCCACCAGAACCGGCACCAATCAGCGGGAATGCAATCGACCGAAACCCCTTTTCGTGGGCCAGTTGGATGGCGTTACTGACGGAATCCCGGATTGATCTTTCGGACGCCCTCCAGAGCATATTGATCCCAGCGACGTGGATGATGGCCTTGAACGGCAGCTTCCCCGCAGAAGTCAAGACGGCACCACCCAGAGGAATCGCCCCGTGCCTGCCGACTTCTCTGAACGGAGCCTTGCCACCCCGACGTTTGATGGCACCGGAAACGCCTTGAGGCAGCAGCAGCCACCACGGGATGATGTTGCGATTCCATGCGTTGACAATGACATCCACGTCCTGATCGAGTAGATCGCCTTCGACGACTTCAACTACCGGGTTAGCCATGCCAAAACTCCGACATGAGGCACTGACATTGCATCTTCTTCACGGCATGTTCCTGCAGTTGCGAAGTCCCCGTTGCATCAATTTTGTCGCCTTGCCTGCATCGAATTTCTCTGGATCAAACTTCCCTCGCCACCGCAACATTTCCTCGTGCCGATCATCGTCCACATCGACAAGGACTTCGAGATATTCTGCGTAGCCCCCAACGCCGCCGACGTCTTCTGGCGGACACGCTCGTTCGCCTTCAAGACAAATCGGATACCGAATGCCTTTTGAGGTTGGAAGGCAACCCTCAAACAAGATTTCATGATGCCAGCTATCACCAAAATCGTACTCGTAATCCAACTGAAATCGCTCTCCAGACATGGGCAGGATATCGTTGATTTTCGTCACCGTCGCATCCACACAATAATAGTCTTCGGTTGGGACGTCGATTCGCTGTGGATCACCGTAGCGTTTGGCATCAATCTTAAACTGGTACAGATGCGAATTCGTCCAGCCCATCGCCGTCTGGATGCGTTCGTGCAGCTTGTCCAGAGTGCAGTTTCTGACCTGTATTCGACGCCAGATCGGAGGCGGAACTTCCAGCAGCGTGATCTTGAACTGGTAGAGTCGCTCCGTGGCTGGAATTGAACCGATGCCTTCAGAATCTTTGAGGGCCTTGGTTGCGGCGTCCGCAACATGCCGGAGAGAATTCCGCTTCATGCCGTTATCTGATCGCTGGCGCGCGGACTCTGCCGTTTGCCGAATAGTCGTGAGTTCTTCGGACGTGAAACGAATTTTACGGGAATTCTTTTCTCCCAGCTTGAGTCTGTCGGCGAGCGTGGGCAGAAGCTCAGCAGTGACTAGTCGCTGAGTTTGGGTGAGAAGAATGAAGACAGAGGAACGCGGCGACACTCAAGTTACTCCAATGCACGATTCGAGATATTCACATCTGGAAATGCGGTAATCATGTTGTCGATGGCTCTGATCGTGTGTCGTCGCCACTGGTTCGTGCATGGGTGTTTTCTGATGGATATCCTGATGGCCAGTTCCCAATACTCCGCTGGACTGAGCAGTAACTCATTGCCCGGCTCAACCAGCAGGTCGAGGGCGGTTTGACTGAGTTGAGGATCGTCTGCCATCGGCCACAGTAGCTTGTGCGTATCAAGGAGCAACTTCACGGCATGTATTCCGCAAAGTCCGCAAAGTCCGCGAGGTGTTCGTCGTCTTCGGCGAGAATGGTTAGCTTCCCTTTTAACAATCCGGGGACACGAGGCTGCCTAACAGTTGACGTCGCCACCAGCTTCGCGACGGGTATGTGGTCTTTCACAATAACCACTTCGTCATCTGGTTTAAGTCCAGCAACAAGTTCGATGAGTGTTGTCTTGTCAGTATCAATGTCGATGACCTTATTCATGACCCATGTCTCCTGCGATGAATGTTTTTGGAAGTTGGCTCAATACATGTACTCCGCAAAGTCTTTGAGATGCTCATCATCGTCGGAAATGATCGTCAACATTCCTTTGCAGTTGCCAAACTTCGGCGTTCCTCGTTTGGGACGCACAATCCGAGCCACTGTCTTCTGGTCTTGAGCGCGGGGCGATGCCCACGCGGTTAAACGAAGGTGGGGGGCAGAATCCGAGCCACCGGCTTCTGGTCGTGAGCGCGGG
>JAYTAK010000777.1:0-7781 GCA_043737515.1 Candidatus Kuenenia sp.
TGCACCCAGCACCAGCAGGACCTGCGACGGATCCCAGCCGAACGTCAGATCCCAATTCTCAATCGCCCCCTGCAGCTCGCCGTTCAGATACAAACGACCCGACCGTGGTTCGGTTTTGTTGTTGACGTTTTCCAGAGTGAAAACCACATGCGTCCACGCCTCGCGGGAAAATGGTGGGCGTTCGACCTGCACCATCGGGCGCTTGTCGAAAGGAATATCCGCCCAGGCAACGTTGTCAGGGTTCCAGATCTTGAACAGTGGACGAATGGCATAACGAAAGTAACGCGGTGTTTCGTCCTTTGAAAATTCCAGGAAGATGAAGCCTTTCTTGCTGTCGTCGCCGACGATCTGAATGGGATCACAGTAGCCGGGTTCGAGATCCTTGTCCGGATTCAGACGCAGCCAGACAGACACTGTTGTGTTCCAATTGCTGTCGTTGTATCCAAGTACGCCGGAGTCCCTGAATACCGGCTGAAAACTACTCTTCTTCGTGAAATGCAGTGCTCCTCCAAAACGCCCGGCGTCAGTATCCAGTTTGGCCTCTTCGTTCGCTTCCGCGCGATGCAGCTCCGCTCCGTTCTTGACGTAGCACGTTCGGTCGCCGGGTGAGAAATCGGCGTCCAGTCCTTTATCGAAGGAAGCATGCAGAGTCAAAGCCGCAGACAGGTCCGATTTTGCCTGGTCCGCTGTTGTCAGAATCTGTTGCGCTTCGTCTGGCCGCATGATGGTTGCCAGATACTTCGCCGTTTCATCGGCGATGACGTTGTAGCCGGCGAGATTGGGATGTCGGTCGCTGTACCAGTCAGGCAAATTGCCGAGGACTGCATCGAGTTCGTTGTCCATGACGACAACACTTGGTCCCTGGACAAACGGCTTTACGAGTTCATGATATTTCTCGGGCACTTTCTCCAGGGGATACCGGCGGTAGTTCAGCATGTTGGGGCCGTTCTTCAGTTCCGCAGCGTAGCGTGGATAAATGTCGAAGACCGCCAGATTTTCCTGTTCGGCAACCTGCCTCACCAGGTCGTTGATTTCTTTACTGTTCTCTTCGTTTGCGTACGGAATGACGGTCATGGGAATCAGCAGCGCTTGAGGATGATCTTTCCGCAGCCGGGCGATGAGTTCGTGAAAGTGCTTCGGAAATTCTTCGGCGAAGTTCTCGACTCGTGCGCGATCGTTCAGGCCGTAGCGGATGAAGATATAATCCAGCCCCGGCAATGTGGCGGCATCTCGATCGTACCGACCGGAATCAATCAGCCTGCGAATATACTCGCCGCTGAGCCCGGAGTTGATCACATGGCACGGCGGCAGATCTTTGTCCGCTGCGAGCAATTGCTCGAGAACGTTTTCAAGATGTGGTCCCTGCGGTTTGATCAGTCGCGGAATGCTGCCCTCAGTCGTACTGTCACCGAGCAGCAGGATCTGCACCTTACCTTCGTGCTCAGCGATTGCAGGCGACGCAATCAGGCTGATCGTGAACAGCACAGCAAGGACCAGGATGGTCGAATACTTGAAACGAAACGCAAGGAGGTTGTTCATGACGTGTTCCATATGAAGAGGAATTTCAGCAAGGATTACGTTCAATGGAGTGGACTTAAGGCGAGCGGGGGATGTTAATCCCCTGATATTCGTCGCGAACCCAAGCAAATCAGGGGACTTACGTCCCCCGCTCGCCGTTGGAATTCCTTAAGTCCACGCCATCGTGGATTGCGGTGCAAGGATCAGGACGGCCGATTATTGACAATACGTAAAAAGAAATGCGCTGTTGGTGTGCTCGCGCTGCGATTGTCACACCCTACGGAATCATAAACTGGCCGACCGCGTGAGGATCGGCGCATGATTTGACCTCAACTCGACGGAGAAGTCACCTGTCGTGGGACGGCGGATACTTTTATCTCATCTCTGCGACTCGAAATCTGTCGTGTTCCTCTTGAACTTGCCGCAGGATGCGGCGAGCATTAACGATCCTGCCGTTCCCTCCCATGTGGTCCTTCCCCGAATTCCCGCCGCAGTTCGCTTTCCGACCGACTTCCCGGAGTTGTCCTATGACCACGGCTGACTTGAGCACCGGATGTCGCGAGTTTCGGAATTCATTGCGACACACAAATCGTCGCGGATTTCTGCATGCCGGAATGTTGGGGACGATCGGACTGACTTTGTCGGACTTGTTTCGTTTGCAGGCCGAGGCCGCTCCTTCGCCAGTGACGAAATCGGTCGCTTCTTCGGTGATTATTCTCTGGATGCGAGGCGGGCCAAGTCAGCACGAGACTTGGGACCCGAAACCGGAAGCACCGGTGGAATATCGCGGCTACTTTGGCGCGATGTCCACCAAAGTGCCGGGCATTCAGATCTGTGACATGCTGCCTCAGTCGGCGGCGATCATGGACAAGTGGTCGATCATTCGCAGTCTGAATCACACCGATGCCGGGCATTCGACGGGCGATCAGTTGTGCTTCACCGGGTATCCCAGCGTCGGCGCTCCGGACGTCAATTCACGCCCGAGCTGCGGGTCCATCGTCGCGCGCCAGTTGGGACAGCGGAATCCGCAACTGCCGCCGTACGTCATGATTCCTCGGCGCGTGCCGGGCGTCGATGCGTCGTATCTGGGACCAGCCTGTGCTCCCTTTGAGACGCAGGCCGATCCGGCGAACTCCGGGCCGTTTCGGATTCCAAATCTCGAGTCTCCGACTGAGGTTTCTGTCGGTCGAATCGATGATCGGCGAACTCTGCTTCAAAGTCTGGATCACATGCGAAAGGCGTCGGACCATGCGGCTCAGATCGGAGCCGTCACTGCATTTCAGGCAAGGGCCTGGGACATCCTTCTCGGTGATGCCGCGCGTCAGGCCTTTGATCTGGACGCAGAGCCTCAGCACATTCGCGATCGCTATGGCTTCATGTCCGCGTATCAGGCTCCGACACCCGACCGCTGCGGTGTGCCGGCATGGAGCCAGAGATTTCTATTAGCCCGGCGTCTGATTGAAGCCGGAGTGCCGATGGTCACGGTCGATTGCCGCTGGTGGGACACGCATGTGAAGGGCTACGAAACCATGCGCGACGGTTTTCTGCCTCGCTGGGACCAGGCGTATTCGGCTCTGATCGAAGACCTGGATCAGCGAGGTCTGCTGGAATCAACCATGGTGCTTGCCTGGGGCGAGTTTGGTAGAACTCCGAAAGTGAACGCTACCGGTGGCCGTGATCATTATCCGAATGTCTTCAATGCTGCCATGGCGGGCGGCGGCATTCAGGGCGGGCGTGTCGTCGGTGAATCCGATTCGAAGGGGGCTTTGCCGCTCAGAAATCCGAAGTCACCACAGGACGTCCTCGCGACCGTTTATCGTCATCTTGGAGTCGATACCGGCATCTCATACCCCGACCACAGCGGTCGCCCGATTCCCGTGCTGCCGTTTGGTGATACGATTTCAGAACTGTTCTGATACGACAGAACCAATGAAACCAGGTTCAATTTGAGAAGCAGAATTTCGTAGGGTGGGACCAGCGAGCAACGCGAGCGCCGGCCCACCATGTGTGAAGGTGAATGGTGGGCCGACGCGGCTTATCAGCCGCTTGTCCCACCCTGCGTTCAATCAATCCGGTGCTCATTCTGAACCTGTTTGAAAATCGTTCGCAGAGAGTGTGATCAAGCATGAAGAACAGCCACTGCACTGGCCCACTGCGGCGTCGATCAATTTCGATCGGCGGCATTCACCATGCTGACCAGTCATAAAGTCGTCGTTGCGTTCGACATCGCCAGAGAATCTGCGGACGTGAGAGACCGTAGAAACAAAGGTGTCAGAAGAACAAAGGTAGAGGAAAAACAAAGGTGTCAGGAACGAATGGCACTGTCACGATCGGATGCTTAGGGAGTTGCGTGGCTTGGGAAGGAGCCGTCTGCTTCTCCAGTCGCATGTATGTGTCGCAGAATCTCGCCACAAGAGTCAGTTTTATGATCACGACAGTGCCATTCGTTTCTGACACCTTTGTTGCTTTCTGACACCCTTATTGCTTTCGAAGGCCACCGCGTCGGCCAAGCCGCCACGTTCTCAAACTGGAAGCCGCTGTAGGGTGTGTGCAGCGCAGCGAAACACACCATTTTCATTAGTCCCTCAACAAGCGACCTTTGGAGTGCGGTGACCCGTCACCGCTTTCTTTCTCAGGTCATTTGGCCCTGGGCAAGACGCTTGTTTATTCTGCCCACGTCACCTGAAATTGAAATGGAATGTTCGCTGTATACCCTCGTAAATTGACAAAAATGCCGTGTTGGAAAGCCAAAGCGGCGACAAGTCGCCGCACTCCAAATGCCTGTCGCTTGTTTGGCTCAACGACAAATGAAGCTTTGCCATTGTCGGAAGTATTACGAAGAGCCGCTCGGCACCGGACGCCTTTGACGCCACCAGCCGGATTCATTCACGGCTGGCGTCCCGTACGCAGCGGACATAGCCGAGGTTGCTGGTATAGCAATTGTTGCCCCCGCCATTACCATACCACTGGTAAATGTAGGCGTAGTCTTTTGCGACTCGAAGATCGAGATCCGATGTCCAGTAGCATGGAAATTCCTGAGAGCCTTTATCACGCTGCGAGGAAGGGTTGTACTTCGTTTCGGTGAATGGTGCGAACGTGGCTGGAAAGATCGTACAAAACTCGTCGCGCGTGGGAACCCGCCAGCCCCTGAGACCACTCAGTTCAATGTTCTGTGCATAGGCCGCCGCACCTTCGAAAGTCATCGTCCCGGCGATGCCTCCATCCTTCTGCCAGAGCAGGCCCGTCCAGCGATCCTCCACAAACTCCCCCGAGTCGCAGAATCTTTCAGGATCGACAAACCTTCCCTCGTGTTCGCGTTGCTTGAGACGGCCGTCGTACAGGCTCAACACTTCACACCCGCGTCCGGAGCGTGGCCAACTGTCTTCCTTGAAATACAAGTAATGAGCGACATGCATGGCCGTTTGCAGGTCTGAGGCTCGGACGTGGGGCGTGTAGAAGATCTGCGGGATTGCACGCATCTGCTGGCCAGTTGTATTCCTGACATGCGATTCCTGATCGAGTCTGAGGGATTCACTGGCCAGCTTTTCGAACGCCGTCGATCCGATTCCAAGTGGTCGGCCATCAATAACCACCTGCGTCAGTTTGCCGTCCGCTGCAGCAAACAGACTCACTTGCGGGGGGTGGATTTCAGAATGGGAACCATCGGCCTCTACAGGAACCGCGACGGTTTGATGCCTGGTCTCTAACTGGACTTCTCGCGTGGTGTAGAAAGTGCGATGGCCGACGATCGAAGCATCATCCTCTTCCACGACGAAATTCGGTCCGAAACATCCCGGTGCCTCATCGTAATGACTGTCGGTCCCGGGTGGCAATGAAAGCTCATCACTTCGCCCGTGGCGTGCCCGCAACCAGGTAATCGGACCAAGGGTTGTGAATTCGACACCGGCATTCGAAGAAATGACTGTTTCGCGGCTATGTGGTGTGTAGAGCGCTCCGATAAAGTACTGACGTCCGGAAGGCAATGAGACAGGATCAATGCTCACGTAACGAAATTGACCTTCCAATTTCGCCCTATTACCCGCCGGCACGATTCCGGAAGCAACGAGTTCACCCGCAGGATTCCAGATTCCAACCGGGATATCGATGGAAAGTCCATTGCTGTCTTCGTCGAACACTCCCAATTGTGTCACAGTCACAGGCTGCTTGACCTCAAACTCCCAACCATTCGTTTGACTCCATGCGAAATCACCCCCGGATCCTCCGGAGGCTCCGAGACTCAACGCGGGCTCATCGGCCTGGCAAAGAGGTCCTGTGTTCCAGAGAACGACACCACTGAACAGAATTATCCGGAACATGTTCGATCCTTATCAGCGTGTGGTCATTGATGAGTCTTGTGACTGGAAAAGTATACACTCGGTCGGAACTCGGTTCGAGTCGGCCTCGCGCTGTGGCTCGCAGGGAATCGCTGCTCGGATACACTCGAACTCGAAAAGTCGCCACACCGCAAGGTGATGTGACTCAGATACCATGCTCCGTCAAACTTGTCTGCGTGCGAGACATGGGGCACATTTACAGGTTGGTTTCGACTTTGGAATTGTAGGTGAAGAGCGTGCGTTTGGGCCATGCACGGATGTCTGACATTTCCAAAACTGACGCCAGTGCCAGACACATTGAAACTCCGGCCAAACGGGAAATGGAGTTGACTTGAATGCGATTCATCCTGAAAGGATGTCAGGAATTTACCTTACTCGGTTGGCCTTGACTCGTTTAACCGCGTGCCCAGCGGGCCGCGATTGTTCCATTTGAGATTTCGAATTTGAAATCTGAAATACAAAGCGCGGGGCGTTGCCCACGCGGTTAAACGAATACGCTCAGCGAAACCGTCGGCCGACTCCGCCCTTCCGCTGTGAAATTCCGAATCCAGCATTCGAGCCAAATGGCCTGATTTTCCTGAACCGTATTGAAAAAGGATGCTTTCGTGGCGTCGGAATTGACTGCGTCAGCTTGACAGTCATGTGAGGCCGATCAAGACTGCGCGATCCTGACCGGCCTATGCACGTCTAACGCGAAACGGTTCATTACTCATGTTTAGTCAAATTAAGGCATGGTTTCGTCGAAATGCCTATGGCGTGTTTACTCTGCGAGTCATCGTCGCCCTGGGTTCCGCTGCTATTTCTGTGGGGCTCAGTTTTCTGCCTTACGACACTGCACTGCAGGCGATCTGGGTCGTGATCTCATCCTTGTTTATGGCCTCGCTGGTCCTGCGGCAGCGGTTGAATGAGTCTGACGATCACCGCTATCGACGACTGTACGACAATCGGTTCAGTTATCTGCAGGCTAACGATCCGGAGGCATTAGTGACAATCTTTGCAGAAAACATTCGCCCCAGAGTGCTGGACTGGTTTCAGGCCGAAAATGGCATTGCGGCTCGTGACGTGAAAACGTTCGACGCATTGGATTCGCTGGCCAGAAATGGAGACGGACCCGGACAACTGATTTTTCGAACGGGCGTGGAACTGGGAAGGTGGGTTCAGGAAATCAAACATGAAGAGGACAAAGTGGCAGGTCTGGAAATTCGGCTGCAGCAGTTTGTCATGCGAAATGAGTCACTGCTGGGAGAAAGAATTGCATCTGGAATCTATCTGCGGCATATTCGGCGAGGAGAGCAGAGACCGGCAGGCGTCCACATGTTTCATCCTGAGAGTCGGCTATTGCTGACAATGGAACATTACGACGAAGTTCAAAAAAGAAATGCCCCGGCGCTATCTGCACGATCCCATTTGTTTGCCGGGTACGACGACAATGTCTGGCAGACATTCGTCCGCCAGGTTCATCTGGAATTTCCGTGTTTTCAGCCTGCGAACGGCGGCAGTGGACCCCAAAAGCCGAGCATTCCGTTCTTCGTCGGCAGTATTGACGAGGCTCCGATGCCGCCGGACGATGTGCTGAAGGCCAAATTGCTGAAGCTGGCAAAATTTCTCCCAAAGCCGCCCGAAGCAGCGCCGCCCGAGGACCGCAAGGGCTCGGCAACAACTCAAGTTGCACCTGCATCAACAGACTTGAAAAAAGAGCATTGAATTTTCCAGCGCGGAATTTGTGAATCATCGCGGCGAGATGCCGACGCGAGTGCCTGCCAAACACCTTGAAACTGCACCACAATGGCGTGGACTTCAGCGGATTTCTTTGAGCAGAACGGCTCCAGCCGGCTGTTGACTTAAAGTGGGATAAGCTTCCAGCTTGTCATGTTCGCCAAGTAACTTTGGTTTTCATTCAACGATGGCAAGCTGGAAGCTTACCCCACG
>JAYTAK010000778.1:0-17955 GCA_043737515.1 Candidatus Kuenenia sp.
GCGTCGGTCGATATGACGGTGCGGCTGTGGGACGCCGAGACCGGGCAGGCCCTGCGCGCGCTCGCAGGGCATACCCAATCGGTCTTCAGCGTGGCGTGGTCGCCGGACAGGCGGAGACTCGCTTCGGCGTCGTTGGACCAGACGGTGCGGCTGTGGGACGCCGAGACCGGGCAGATCCTGCGCACGCTCGCAGGGCATACCAATTCGGTCTACAGCGTGGCGTGGTCGCCGGAACTCGGCGTGCAGCGGCTGGCTTCGGCCAGCTCCGACAAGACCATCCGCCTTTGGGATGCCGAGACCGGGCAGGCGACAAACGTCCTGGAAGCGCATACCGGCTCGGTGCGATCCGCAGCGTTCGCGCCTGACGCGCGACTGATCGCGTCGAAGGGAGGCGACGGTGACAACACCGTCCGTCTGTGGCGGTGCGATACTTGGCAGTCGGTCGCGGTCATCCCCGAACCGGCATCAAACTATTGGTCACCCGGTGTGGCGTTTCATCCGCACGAGCCGCTGCTGGCCACGGTCGGATCAGACCCAGGGACGGAGACAGACGACTGCGACCGGCTGATTCACATCTGGCAGTTGGACTACGCCGTGCTGCTCGGACAGGCTGTCCGACCCTCCGTCTCCTACACCAGCGCGAAGGTCGTGCTGGTGGGCGATACGGGCGTGGGCAAATCCGCCCTGAGCCTTGTGCTGAATAAGCAGCGTTTCGAGGCCACCGATTCCACACCGGGGCGACGCGTTTCGACGCTCGATTCCAAAGTGGCCATCACCTCCGACAACATCTCGCAAATCCGTGAGACACTGTTGTGGGATCTCGCCGGGCAGCCGGGCTATCGCGTAATCCACCAGTTGCATCTCAACGAAGTGGCTGTGGCGCTGGTGGTGTTCGATGCACGCAGCGAAACCGATCCGCTGTCGGGAGTGCGGCACTGGGAACGCGCCCTGCGTCTGGCCCATCAGCGACAGGGAAGTGGGGGCGTGCCAATGAGGAAATTCCTCGTATCCGCTCGCAATGATCGCGGTGTTGTGTCCGTGAGCAAAGAACGGCTCCAGGCATTGATGGAGGAATACAAGTTCGATGGCTTCTTCGAGACCAGCGCCAAAGAAGGTTGGCAGATTGCGGAGTTGCGGACAGCCATCGAGCAGTCGATTTCGTGGGAATTGCTGCCCGCAGTCTCGTCTTCGCAACTGTTCGCTGACATTAAGGCGTTCCTGGTGAAAGTGAAGGAATCGGGCCGTCTTCTGGCGATGCCCGAGCAACTCTTCGGCGACTTCGTGACCCAGCAACCCGAGGCGGGGAAAGACGTGGCCGACCTTCGCCCTCAATTCGACACCTGTATTGGTCGCATTGAAGCCCGCGACTTGATTCGACGTCTGACGTTCGGCGGATATGTGTTGCTCCAGCCGGAACTGCTCGACGCCTATGCTTCGGCCATGGTGAACACGGCCAAGGAGGAGCCGGACGGGCTTGGCTCGCTGGCGGAAGAGATCGCGCTAGGCGGAAAATTCTTCGTGCCGGATGAGCAAAAGATCAAAGACGCTGGCCAGGAACAGTTGCTCCTGCATGCGACCGTCGAGGAGTTGGTCCGGCACGATCTGGCCTTGCGAGAGAATGCCGATGACGGGCGTTACCTCGTGTTTCCGTCGCAGTTCAACCGCGACTTTGAGGATGCCCCGGAACCGCCCGGCAAGGCTGTAGCGATCACCTTCGACGGGCCGGTGCAGAGTCTCTATGCAACATTGGCGGTGCGGCTTGGTCACAGTGGGCTATTCAGCACCGGACGTGCCGAGATGTGGCGCTACGCTGCAATCTTCACCGCGAAGGCGGGCGGGAAGTGCGGGCTGTTCGTGAATGAGTTCTCAGAAGGGCGCGGTCGGCTGATCCTCTTCTACGATAAACAAGCGAGCCCTGAGACGCAGTTCCATTTCGAGGAGTATGTGCTGGCCCATGCCGCTCGACGCTCGCTGCAAGACTCGGTCGCGCTTGTGCGGTTTTTCGTGTGCCCCGGCTGCGGCGAGCCCGTGCCGGATGCGTATGTGAAGACCCTGCGTGCGAAGGGCAAGAACACGTTCGACTGTCCTTGCGGCGGAGCAGTGTCCCTCGCTGAGCCGAAGGAACGGATCCAGTTCAAATCGGCAGTTCAGGAAATGGACAAATCCGCTGACCGTCAACGAAACTTCGACGCGTTTGTCATGTCCGCCAAAGGCGAGACAAGCACTGAAAGTTTCCACAAGTGGGCCGGCGGCGAGCGGGTGACGCTGGCGATTGTGTTCACCGATGTCGTCGGCTCGACCGCGATGGGAGAGGAGATACGGGATGAGTCGATGAACGAAATCCGCCGCTCGCATTTTGCCCAGAGCCGGTCTCACATCGACAAGTTCAAGGGCCGGGAAATCAAGACGATTGGCGACAGTTTCATGGTCGCGTTCAAGAGCGTGGATGCCGCCCTCGACTACGCCCGGGGATTGCAGGGAAATACCGGTCATCGGTCCATCAAGATCCGTGCGGGCATCCACATCGGGCCGATGCATGTCGAGGAAAGCGATGTCTTCGGCGGTACTGTGAACTTCGCAGCCCGAGTGGTGGGTGCAATCAAGGATGCGGAAGTCTGGCTGAGCGACCGAGCCAAAGAGGACATCGACCGACTGGGGGCCGGAACACACAAAGCGTTGAATTGGGAGCGGCAAGAGCGAGTGACGATGAAGGGATTTCCGGGGACGTGGACCCTCTGGGCGGTCAGGGCAGCACGAGAGTGATACTCGGCGGTTCGCGAATGGCAGCGGCCGTTGGGAGACGAGGAGTCGCGTTATACCGCACACGGTCGCACATTTTTTCCAATCGACATGGTTTTCCGTCGGGCTTGTCCCCTATGGCGTGGACTCAAGGCGAGCGGGGGATGTCAATCCCCTGATCTTCGTCGCGAACCCACTCAAATCAGGGGACTTACGTCCCCCGCTCGCCGTTGGAATTCCTTAAGTCCACGCCATTGGGGACAAGCCCGGCGGAAGCGTTGTTCCGGCGAAGAAACGGCGATTCCCATCCAGAATTGTGGGTAATGACAAGGCCAACGGCCCAGGAAATCGGCAGCGTGATCAGACACGCCCTGAAAGGGCAGGGAAATCGCGATTCTGGAACCCTTTCAGGGTACGAACACACCATGCATCCTGTCCTGGGGCGGCGTTTGTCGCGAAAGCGACCGCACTTGCCCCAGGCTAGATTCCAGAAGCCTTTCAGGCTTACCTACCTGCAATTTAGCTGGACACAATTTAACACGGCGCACTTCATTTGTTGTTCAGTTTTTTGTGGGGCAGGTTTTTAACCTGCCGTTCATGCGCAAGATGCAGGAAGTTCGATCCGTCAATCCCAGGATGCTGGCAGGTGACAAACCTGGCCCACGTTTCAGCGTACTCCCGCACGTGGCGATTCCTGGAAGTCCTCGCGTCGTTGCATCCTGGCGTCTTTGCGTTGAGAATGCCCGACAACCAGACCGATGGCTCAACCGGTTGTCAATTCGTCAGGCCGAGGATGATCACACGCATCCCACTCGGGCCCGTGGCTGCTGCTGGAGAATGTGACTCGCATGACTTCGTACTCCAAAGACCCGGTGGCCGCCTTCGAGGAGGCTCGCACACGCATTCAGAACTGCGGCAAGGGAGAGAAGTATCTCAATCTGATTGGACTGGGCCTCACGACGCTGCCGCCGGAGATCGGACAACTCACCGCCCTGACGCTCCTTCAACTCCAACGCAACAAGCTCACGACGCTGCCGCCGGAGATCGGACAACTCACCGCCCTGACGCACCTTTTGCTCTTCGACAACCAGCTCACGACACTGCCGCCAGAGATCGGACAACTCACCGCCCTGATGCAACTTTATCTCATGAACAACCAGCTCACGACGCTGCCGGACGGGCTCAGAAAGCTTCGACAGTTGGTAGACCTCGGCCTGCACGACAATCCCGCCTTAGAGCTCTCGCCCTCCGTGCTCGGTCGCCATCCGCAGAGACTGGTCGCACCTGCTGCCTCCCCGAAGTCGATTCTGGATTTCTATTTCAGCCGACGGGCGAGTTCCCGGCCGTTGAACGAAGTCAAGTTGCTGCTGGTGGGCCGTGGCGGTGCCGGGAAGACGTCGACCGTCCGGGCCTTGCGCGGACTACCCTTCCAACAGGCCGAGCCCAGCACCGCCGGCATTGCCCTGTGCGACTGGACCATGAGCGGCTGCCAGGGGGCTCCCGTCACCGCGCATGTGTGGGATTTCGCCGGGCAGGTCATCACTCACGCCCTGCACCAGTTCTTCTTCAGCGAGCGGAGCCTGTATGTCGTCGTCCTCACCGGACGCGACAACCACGAACGCGAGGACGCCGAGTACTGGCTGCGGCTGATCCGGGCCTTCGGCACCGACGCACTCGGGCAGGGGCCGCCGGTGATCGTTGCGCTCAACCAGTGGGACGTCCCCGGCCGCCGACCCAAGCTCGATCGCGGAGCATTCCAGGTACGCTATCCCTTTATTCGCGGCTTTGTGGAACTCGACTGCCAGACCAACCGAGGCGTCGATCAGCTCAGGGACACGCTGTGCCACGAAGTCGATCAACTCCACTGGGTCCGCGATCCGTTTCCGGGCACCTGGAATCAAGTCCGCCGAGCGCTGAAGCACGGCGGCAAGCATCAGACTCACCTCAGCTATGCCGAGTTCCGCAACGTGTGTACCCAGCACGGCGTGTCGGATGCCGAAGAGCAGGATTCGCTGGCGGAAGTGCTGCACAACCTGGGCGTCGCCCTCAACTACCGCAACGACCCGCGTCTGCACGAAGCGACGGTGCTGCAACCCGAGTGGCTGACGGAAAACGTCTACGCTCTGATGCGACGGGCGGAGGACCACGCGGGCGTGCTGGAGCAGTCCGATGTCGATGCGGTGCTGGAAAGTGTGAACGACGCCCCGATGCGGGACTACTTGATGCGGATCATGGAGCGGTTCGAGATCGCCTACACGCGGCCGACGAACCAGGGCGTCTGGCTGGTGCCGCAGGCGTTGCCGGATGAGCAGCCTGCGGGCGTCGAGTCGTTCGGTTTGGCGGACAATGCGACCCGCCTGCGCTACAGCTATGCGGCGTTGCCGGAAGGACTGGTGGCCCGCGCCATCGTCCGGCTGCACGCCTTCATCGAAGATGCCGGGGAGACGAAGCAGCAATGGGCCAGCGGAGCGATCCTGACCCGCGAGTCGGCTCGGGCTTTGATCCGCACGGAGCCTCAGGATCGGCAGGTGATGGTCACGGTGACCGGCCCGGCCAAAGCTCGGCAACAGTTGGCGGGGTTGTGTCAGGCCGAGCTGCGTGAGATCCACTCCGAGATCCCCGGCCTGAATCCGATCGAGGAAACTCAGGTGCAAGGCGTCTGGGTCCCAACGGCGATCTTGGAGGCGGACGAAAAGAAGCAGCAACAATCCGGCATCTGGATACCGGATCGAGGCACCGTGCTGGTCGATCCCACCGAGTTCAACAATGCGTATTCCGAGAAAGCCTCGCGGTCGGAGGCGGACTGGAAGCCGAGCGTTTTCATCAGCTACTCGAAAGACGATGTGAATCTGCGTGAGCGTCTGGAGCGCGAGCTGAAGATCCTGATGAACGAAGGCTTGTTGGCCAGCCATTGGCACGACCGGATGATCGACCCCAGCGACAAGTGGAACGACAGGATTCAAAGCCAACTGGCCGAAGCGGACGTCGTAATCCTGTTGGTGAGCACCGCCGCGTTAGCGACGGACTACATCACGAAGTATGAAATCCCGCAGGCGTTGGCGCTGAGCGAGTCGGGGAAAACGGTGTTGGTGCCGGTGATCGTGTCGGATTGCCGCTGGACCGGGACGGCATTGAGACTGCTCCAGGTGCTGCCCGAAAAAGGCAAGCCGTTGAACGAGTGGAAGCCGCTGTCGAAGGGTTGGAAGAACATCGCAGACGGACTGGCGACGGTGTTCGAGAAGTTGATCCAGCAGGGCGGCCGTCCGGATCGGCCACGTTGACAACGGACCCACGCCATCGAATCACACACATTGCGCGACGGAAAGCCAACTCACCGCGTGCAGTTGGGTTCTCGCAACGTTCTCAACCGATGGAGACCAGGGAATTGCCAATCCGCAGCGAGTAGAATGCAGGCTGCGCGTGGGATATATTGCGGCTGTCGTTGCTGGCAGGAGGCGGGGAAGGATTGCCACCGTGATTTCTTCGCAGTTCGCCGCAAAACATACGTCGTTCAAACAGGGACTCCGAGTACACTGGCACTCTTGCTTTGATGGATCTGGTGGCCGGGGCTGGACTGAGCGAAGCGAAGGAAGCCCCGGGGTTTCGGGCTTGCGCCCTCCAACCCCGGCCACCCATCAATCCATTGCTGACAGAGCACTAGTTCCAGTCGCGAAGCGACACAGATTAAACATCAATCTCTCGTTTGAATTGAATTCATGCAAATGTTCAAAAAGCTGTTGGTTGCCAATCGGTCTGAAATTGCCATTCGAGTTTTTCGAAGCGCATCTGAACTGGGGATTCGGACGGTGGCGATTTATTCGCACGAAGAGCGGTACGCGCTGCATCGGTTTAAGGCGGACGAAGCGTATCGCATTGGCAAGACGGGCGAGCCGATTCGGTCGTATCTGGACATTCCGTCGATCATCGCACGGGCGAAACAGATTGAACTGGATGCCATCATCCATCCGGGTTACGCATTCCTCTGAGAGCGTGCCGGCTTTCTGGATGCCCTCGAACGGTTGCAACCTGGCAGTCATTTCGGGAACGACATTTCCGAAACGTTTGAGTTCAACTTCCTCGCACTACGAAGACATCGCGAGTCCTTGTTCGCAGAGCCAACGAATATCGCCGAGGATCACTTCGGGTAGAGACCAGTCGACTTTCAGCCCCGGAAACAGTTTGACGGCTTCCTTTGTGGTCGTCGAACAGCGTCCGGTGAATTTTGCTTGCGTCCATCAGCGATCGAATGCAGTCCACGCCATTGGAGATTGGGACGTCCGGGAAAATTCTGCAACAATTTCACTCGCAAAAAGAGTTTCCGTTTACGTATACTCCTCGCCAGCCCACACACGCCCCGAGCTTTTGCGTGTTTCATTGTCGGACGGGTTTTCCGAGGTTTTCATGTTATTTCCTGCCGAAATCCATGCTGCCACAAAGCCGAACGCGGGGCGTTCTCGGCTTTTGCTGCAGCGCTGTGTGATTTGGCTGGGGATGCTTTCTGTGGGATTGGTTTGGTCATCGACGGCCTCCGCATCCTGTGGGAACTATCTGTACCGCAACGGAAAACCTGTCACCGATTCATCGTTTTCGATGAATGACCACAGCGAAAGTCAAGCCTCAGGCAAAACTCCTGCCGGGATGCCAGTACCGCCATGTCACGGGCCGAACTGTTCCGGCAATCCAATTCCGCTGGCACCGGTACCCGCCGCTCCGACGAATCTGATTCGCGGATTCGATCAGGCCGCAATCCTTGAGTCGCTTGCTGACTGGACTCCCCATTCGAGGGCAATCGAAGTCCCCGAATCTGAACGAGGAGCCCGCTTTGTGCCCTCGTCCATCTTCCGCCCGCCTGCTGCGTGAGCTGAAATCTGCAACGCGGCTGCGCTGCATGCGCGTCGTTTTCCGATTGCCTTGAGTCGTTGTTGCGCATCGCAACCTGAACGATTCCTGCAGCCAGTCTTGCAGATGCAACATGAACTCGTTCGACTGCCGGCGCAGACTCTGGCATTCCGATGTCCTGTGGTTCTGGCTCAATTCGCATTGTCGCGTCTCAACGCGAGTGCTGCCGTTTTTGATTTTCAATTCTCCCGCCGCGATCGCGCCGGGTGCCCTTTTTGCTGATGATCTTTTTCCATCTTTTCTTGTTGAAGGAATTTCCCATGAAACGTTTGAACCGAAAGTCCCGAGGTTTCACCCTCATCGAATTGCTTGTCGTGATCGCCATTATTGCGATCCTGATTTCTCTGCTGCTGCCCGCCGTGCAGCAGGCCCGCGAAGCTGCTCGACGCACTCAGTGCAAGAACAATCTGAAGCAGATCGGGCTGGCACTGCACAACTACCATGATACAGCCGGATGTTTTCCGTTCGCATTGGGCGGAACCGGAGACAAGTTCTCGGCGCTGACTCAGATCCTGCCTCAGCTTGAACAGGCGAATCTGTACGCAAAGTTTGATTTTTCGAAGCAGCAGACAGACGCGGTCAATAGGGTGGCAACACTGATCGAATTGCCGGCATTTCGCTGTCCGTCAGATTTTCAGAACCCACAGCCATCCGCAGGAGGCGCGGTCAACTACGTTCCGAATAAGGGTGCCAGTATTCTGTGGAGAGATCCGAATGCCGACGGCGTGATTTTCTATCGAAGCTGCATTCGATTTCGGGACATCACGGACGGCACCAGCAACACTGCGGCCTTCAGTGAAAGAATCGTGACCGATGCTTCCAACGGCATTCTCACGCCGCAGTCGGACATCTTCCTCAGCTCAGCAAATCCAGTGACTGCGGATGACGCCGTGGGGATGTGCGCTGCGGTGAACATCGCGGACCTCGCCAACCAATTCCCGAATTTCATGGGCGCGCCGTGGACCGATGGTAAGAATGCCTACCAGCATGTCAGTGGTCCGAATGCGCGCCAGTGTGGTTTTCAACCGGCGGGCAAGGCCACCATGGGCGCGAACAGTCGGCACACCGGTGGCGTCCATGCGTTGTTGTGCGACGGATCTGTTCGATTCGCCAGCAGCAGTATCGACCTTGGCGTGTGGCGCGCCGTGGGAACTCGCCAGGGCGGCGAAGTGATTGGTGAGTTCTGAACGGCAGTGACAAGCTGGAAGCTTATCCCACGTCAGGTCAGTGATCCGCCTGCGTCTGGCGGCGGTGAACAACTCACAAATAACACTTCAACGAAAGAAGGTCACCTCTTGTTTTCCGCATCGCGTAACTTTATCAATGCACCGTTCCGGAATTGGCTGGCGGTGCTGATGTCCACAGTTTTGTCGCTGACATTATTCGGGTGCGGTGGCGAGCAGCGCGCCAAGCCGGTCGATGTTGAGTTGGCCCGGGCTACGTTGACTCAGGTACTTGATCACTGGAAAAGCGGCGGGGCGATTGCCGAGTTGCGAAAGCAATCGCCTGAAATCGTGGTCCAGGAAGCATTCTGGTCCAATGGGGAAACGCTGCAGGAGTATGCCCTGACTGGGGAACCACGAGCGGAGGATGGCAATTGGTTTTGTGATGCCGAACTCACACTCGCCTCAGACAATGGCGGCGAGCCCACCAGGAAAACGGTGACCTACGCGGTGGGAACGGATCCCGTGCTGACGGTTTTTCGTGCAATGCTCTGATTTGGCGTAATCGTGGTCGCTGTTTGGAAGCTCTGGTCGGAAATGATAGTCTGGGTACGAACTCTACATTGGAGAAGTGTCATGCGTATTGTTTTAACATTCTTAATGCTCGCCCTGGCTTTCGTCGCGTTTCCGACCGGCGTTCAGGCTCAGAAAATGCAGGAGCGGGAAGAAGACTTCCTCCGGTCCAAACCACTGATTGGCGATCATCTGCCGGATGTGACTGTCTATTCGCCTGATGGGACGCCATCTAAGACAGGCGACCTGCGCGGGCATTACACGGTGCTCACGTTTGGTTGTCTGACCTGACCGCCTTTCCTGTGGAACGTCTCCGGTCTGGAGGCGGTGTATCGGGACTATGGTCCCAAAGAAGTCAAGTTTTTCTTCATCTACAAGTCTCTGGCTCATCCTGAACTGGCTGGCAACTATGTGCAGCCGTTTACGCTGTCCGAGCGACTGGACCACGCGAGGCAGGCGGAACGACAACTCGGAGCGTCGATCCCCTGGATCGTGGACGCAATGGACAATCGGCTCAAACATGCGTTGGGCGATCGGCCGAATTCCGAGTTCATTGTGAATCCTGAGGGCATCATCATCCGCAAGCGAGCCTGGAGTGATCCGGCTCAGGTTCGCAAGGACCTTGAAGAACTCGTTGGGCCGGTGGATCGCATCACACGGGAAGAGGACGTGCAACTCAAACTGGAACTGCCACCGAAAGCGACGGCGGCGGTACGCATCATGCCACGCCTCAATCGTCCGAAAATGCAGCCCATCATGATGGAACCACAGATCGAGCCAGAAGGGCCGCCGTTCTTTGCCAAGCTCCGAGCGGAGGCCGACGCTGGCTTGCTCAAGGACGGCACCGGAAAGCTTTACCTTGGATTTCATCTTGATCCATTCCACAACGCCCACTGGAACAATTTGACGGAGCCTTTGTCGTTCAGGATCGAAACAGTGGAGGGTGTCACGATCGACAAATGGGAAGCGGCCGCGCCGAAGGTCTCGGTGGCCAGCGATGCTGACCCTCGGGAGTTCATGTTGAAGATGGCAGCGTGGCCAGGCGACAAACCGCTTCGACTGACCGTGTCCTATTTCGCCTGTGTCGGAGAAGAGAGTTGTTACACCGTGACACAGGAATACGTGCTCCATCGGGAACGCGATATCGATGGTGGCGGGGCGCGCGGCGAGGGTGCGGGCTATTGGGAATCCGAAGAGTTTGCCCAACGCATGCTTGCCAGCGACAAAGACAAAGATGGCAAGCTGGCAAAATCCGAAGCGACCGGAATCATCGCGCCACAGTTCAGCAAACTTGATCGCAACAAGGATGGCTTTCTGGATCTGGACGAACTTGAAGTCTTTTCGGACTGGCTGAACTATCATCACCAGCCCGGCGTACCGTCGTCTGAGTCAGAGACAACACAGTAATCGTTGCAATGACGTACGTTCTGACAGTGTGAATGTATCTGATAGAGTCAGCTCTCTTTCGGGCTGCCTTGGGAGAAACTGAAATGTTCCGATGGATCAGCATTGCTGCGGTATTCACTCTGGCATCCTTGAGCGTGACGTTTGCTCAGGAATCATCGGACTCAGGCAACGCGCTGCCGCAGCCCGCGCCAGTGACGTTGCCGGTATCCGTGGAACCTCCTGCCCCTGGCCCGGAACTCCTGAAATACACTCCGGAACAAATCGAAGCTGCGTACGAAGGCAAGGAAATGCCCGAGGCCGTGTCGATGTATCTGGTGATCGCGAAGGGCGGACAGTTGGATGGCAGCGGAGGCTGGTTTGGTCCAGCGGAGAGTCGCTTCTCCTGGGCATGGCTGGCCGAACGACACGGCATCGATGCTGAACAGTCGCTGCCGAAAGACAAGTTTCAGGGCGATGAAGCCATTTTCAACTTACTTGATCGAGATCACGATGGCAGCATTTCCGGCGTGGATCTCGACTGGTCCGACAACAATCCGTGGATTCGCCAGTCTTACATGATCGGTCGCATGTTTCGTCGGATAGATCCCAGCGGTGATGGCCGGCTCACAGCGGAAGAATGGCAGGCGTTCTTTGCGAAGATTGCTGGTGACGGCGATTCGATCCGCGTTGAGCAGCTTCGCGATGCCCTGATTCCGCCGGGCAGCGGATTTTCTCCCGGCGACATGCCGGAAAAGGAAACGCTCATCAAGGGTCTGATGGCTGGTGAGATCGGTTCACTGCAGGAAGGGCCTGATGTCGATCAGGCGGCTCCGGATTTTGAGCTTCGTCCATTGGGCGGCGGTGATCCGATTCGGCTGTCAGATCGAATCGGAAAGAAACCCGTTGTTCTGGTTTTTGGCAACTTCACCTGTGGTCCGTTTCGATCTATCTATCCAACCGTTGAAGCCGTGCGTGAGCGTCAAAGCGACAAAGCCGATTTTCTGATGGTCTACGTCCGTGAGGCGCATCCGACTGATGGCTGGGCAATGAAGTCGAATGAAAAGGTGGGCGTCGTTGTGGCCCAGCCAACGACGCTGGCGGAACGAGTGTCGGTTGCCGAACAGTGTGCTGCGAAACTCAACCCGACAATGCCTCTGCTTGTCGATGACATCAATGATACTGTGGGAAACGCCTACAGCGGCATGCCTGCCCGGCTGTATGTGATCGACACGCAAGGCAAGGTTGCCTACAAGAGTGGTCGCGGGCCGTTCGGTTTCAAGCCGGAGGAAATGGAGCAGGCCTTGCTCATGCTGCTGCTGGAAGAAGCAAAATAGTTCGAAATTGCGGTTTGCCTTCGGCGAGCGGGGGATGTCAATCCCCTGATTGTGGGCCTCGCTAAGAATCAGGGGACTAACGTCCCCCGCTCGCCTCAATTCAGCCCGCGCGAAGGATGTGTCAGACTTCTTTTTCAGCATGGTTCATTGTGGGATTTACGCTCATGATCATCGGCATACCCACTTTCGCTGCGGACGACGACACGACAGGCTCGCCGGTTGTCATGCTTTTGAGCGACGAAGAATGCTGGGCTCGACTTCCCGAAACTGTTTCCGGTTCCGGTCAGCCTTTGTCGTCGTGGGCTCGTGCCATCGCCATTCATTTGCCGCGAACGGCGGCGGCGATGCTGGAACTGGATTTTGCCCATCGCACGAAGAGTCCGATTGATCCGGTCCTCCGCGCGAAGATGCGCTGGGTCATTGCCGACGCGAATCACTGCGAATACTCTAAAGCATATGCGATTGCCGATCTCAGACGTGCCGGTGCGACTGATGACGTGATCGGTGTTCTCACGGGAAATCCGGACTCATGGCCAGAAGGAGATCTTCAGCCCCTGGAGTTCGCGCGGCTGCTCACCCTCGCCGCGCCGACGATCCCGGACTCGATGTTTGAAGATCTGCGAGTGCAGTACGGCGACAATCAAGTGGCTTCGATGGTGCTGCTTGCCGCATACGGCAATTTTCAGGATCGCATTGTGCTCGGCCTGAATCTGCCGATGGAAGAACACGGGCCGCTCCAGCCGATTGACGTGAAATTCGCAGAAGGTGCCTTCCAGATTGCATCACTCATACCACCGCACGGTGAAGTGCCGTCGCTGCAGGTTGCCGGTAACGATGTGATCCCCGACGATGGTGACTGGTCTGCCATCTCGTTCGATGAACTGCAGACGCGCCTTGAAAAGCAGCGCGACCGCAAGCCCCGGCTGCCTGTTCCCTCGTGGGATGAAGTGAAGGACAAGCTTCCGCCCGCCATGGCCGCTCGACCGACGCGGATTGTGTGGAGCCTGATGACTTACGGCTACGCTGCCGAACTGCAGATTCCGTGGAGTATCGCGACGCGCACGATGTGGGCCGAACTGCCGGGAGATCGAGTCTTCGAAGAGAGTCTCTTCTGGATTCAGACGCGCACGATTGAATGCAACTACTGCATGGGTCACTGTGAAATGCTGCTGGAGGTTGCCGGTCTGGACAAGAAAGCCGTCGCCGCACGAACCAGCCAGCTCGCCAGCAACGATTGGTCTGCGTTTCCAGTCGAAGAACAGCGTGCCTATGCTTATGCCAGGAAACTCAGCAAGACCCCGTGGGCACTGACCGCTGAAGACTACCGGACACTCGAACAGGATCTCGGACCTGCCAAAGCCATGTCCACGTTCTGGTGGCTCTGCCGAGGACTCTACATGACCCGCATTTCTGACGGCTTCCAACTGCCATTGGAACGCGAAAATGTGTTTGGCGAAGCGCCGAAGCAAAAAACAGAACATACTCCGCGCGGTCAGATTTGAGGCTTTGTGAGCGGCAAGGCGCTAGCCGCCGGTACTGGCCGAATGCACAACCCTCGGCTCGCGGTCTGTTGATTCAGTGATTCATGTAGGGTGTGTGCAGCGCTAGCGAAACACACCAGTCTCTCTGGGATTGAAGCATCTGGAATTCATTCGACTACGCAAGCAATCCGGACTTTTTTTTCTAGCCACGAAACAACACAAAAAGCACACAAAAATCAAAACACGATCCATGGAATGAGTGATTCTTTGTGTCTTTTGTGCCTTTTCGTGGCTAGAAAACAACACCTCCTGCCGGGGCGTCGGATGCCAGAATGGTGCGATCGGATTTACCTACAAGGGAAGTCTAATAATGGAACGCAAGTGGCATTCTCGCTCTTAATTGAAGTCCAGATTCCCAACAACTAAGCGGACCATTGTTAAATCAACATGTCCCTCAGTCCTGGCCGCGCGGAGTATAGAACAACTTCTGTAGCTGAATTCGTAAGAATTCAGACAAACATTGGATTCCAGCGAATTCAGCTACGGTAAGTTTTTATCGGCCGCATGCCTACGTCGGATCGACAAGTCCCAGCCCGATCATCTGCAGGCAGGTCATGCTCGGCATGAAGAAATAGTCCCCGCCGCGGATCGTCACCAGTGTGGGAATCTTGCTGCAGAAAAATGGCGGTCGACCGGTTGCCGCACTTCCTTCGATGATCATCCGGCCATCGGCCTTCTCACCGTGATTGCCCAACAACGGGTCGCGATCATTCGCCAGTTTGAAGTCATTTCCGAAGTTGATCCACTGCTGCTGAATGAACTCAAACTGCCGACTGATATCGGCATTCAGCGCCATGATAATCACGCCGTGGTTTCCGTTGTTGTTCGTCGGGTCCTTGACTTCCCCATAAGGAAGTCCGCGACGCAGGATTCGCCGCCGGTTGCTGAGGGCACCCGGTGTGGCGAAAGCGCCCTTCACTCCAAACTCCAGTGAACTGCGGGGATTCATGCGGCGGATGTGCGCGCCACGCGGGCAATTGGCCCCGTCCAGATCGTTGGTATAGTCGAAGGCAACAAGCTTCTGCGCCAATTCCGCGAATTTCGCCTTGTCGGCGGCAGTGGCGTTCGCTGCTTCGGCCTTCACTCTTGCAACTGCCAGTTCGGCTGCAAACTGATTCGCCTGATCCTCGGTTGGAAACATCGTGATCGGTGCGCCATTCCGCCAGCGTCCCGAAAACTTCGCGGCCAGGGCCTCTTTTCCACCAGGGAACTTTGCACCCACTTCATCCAGGAACGCATTAAACAGCCCAACGTTCTGGTGGTGCTTTCGATAGACGAGATATGTGCCGTTGCGGGAAAACATGGGAGGTGCCGGAGCCGCCGGATACTCGAACGCTTCGTCTTTGTGTCCAAAAATAAACTCGCCAGTCTCCAGCGGAGCCCATCCGGCAATCGTGGTCGGGTCTCCGCCGGTTGGCTTGCCCCCGCCAATGACCAGGGACGGGTCGGACCGAGTACCCTTGAAGAATGTATCGCTGATGCCGTCGGTATAGCCAAAATGCTCTTTCGGAGTCGGAATGCCGTCTTTGAATATCAGCGATGCTTCCTGATAATCCAGGTCGTTACGCTGATCATCACAGTGCCCGGAAAGAAGTTTTACGCCATCCGGTTGCTCCTCATGCTGATTTGCGTCCCGCACGGCATTCAGCACAGCCTGGTACCGCTGTTCCACCGCTGCTACCGTCTTGCCGTTGATCAGGACCATGATATGGACCGCCTGGTCATCTTCAGGGCTGTCCCAAATTGGATCCCATTCAGTGCTTTTGCTCGGCCCTGTGTCGCCCAGGATGTCACGCCGGGCTCGCATGCCCATCGAGAATTCATCGGAAAAGCCGTGCAGCGTGTTCACCGGAACTCGCAGGGATCTGAGTCCCCGGTATGTGAACGCAATGTCTGTCGCGGCATCCGGAATCCCCTTCTTCCACGGTGCGGCGGTCGTGATCAGCTTCGACATCAACAGTACAAATCTGCGTCCTGCATTGCTCTTGTTCACACGAAAACACACATACCGGCCCTTGAACATTCCAAATCGGGCATACACCTTCACCACGCTGCCCTGAATGTCGTGCAGATCCAGTAATGATTCCGGCTCAGATGTTCCGCTTTTGAAAATTATTTCCACGGTAAACTTACCTCTCTCTGATCAAGACGTTTTCGAAAGCCATCCCGCAGGATGAAAGTCTGGCCTGCGGACTCAACCCAGAAGACTTTGCCCCGGACGCCATGTGGGACCACTGCTGTCTGCGGGTCGAACTCGCTGCACGAACTGTTTGAATGCCTGTTGCGTCTCGGCCGGACTCTTGCCCTGGTTTTCAAAAGCAAATTTTGAAAACTCCTGTTTCAGGTAGAGCGATTTCAACTGGTCGGCCAACGAATCATCTGTTGAACCATTGAAGAAGAATGTCGTTTTGACCTGACATTTTTTGATGTATTCAATGAACCCGTTTGCATCACGCACGTTTTCAAATCCGACGCAGTATTCCCAAATCTTCCTGACGGACTCGGTCGCTGAATTCCACAGACCCTGAAGGTAGGGCTCCAGTTTTCCGTGGAAGTTCGACGTGAAGACCAGGTAGCTGGACTTCAGCGTCTCATATTGGGCAGGAGTACTCTGATACATCACATCGTCCAGAACGTAGAAGCGACACAGATAGGTATTGGGCACCTTTGCCATCGGACTCTGCTCTGCCAGGTCCAGTGTGTTCAGCCGAAAGCGCACAGCCGCTGAAAATGACGCTTCCGCAGGACAACCTTGGGTGGCGACTTCCAGTGCCCCGTTCCGAATCGGACACAGCGTGGTGAGGCCGTATGCGTTTCCATTTTGGTTTGCCATGGCTGCATGTCCCTTCTTATTCAATTCGAAGAATTAACCTCGCCGGACCGGAACACAAACGCTGGCCGGACGTGTCCAAAAGACGTTCGCAATCATGATCACTTCCACTGAATCCGGACTTTCTCCGGGGGCCTTGCGTCGAAGCAGGATCGCATCAATGTGCTTTCAACCCGGCCTTTTCGCGGCGTTCCGCTACGGCCGCCGCCGACAAGCTCACGACAGGACTCTGATCCATCTGACTCAGGTCGTGTTGCAGTTCCAGGAGCAAGCGGTTGTATTGCGAAAAAAAGTCATCAGGGCTGAGACCCTGAGCCCTCGAGTCGAACTTCAGAAGACTGTCCCTGACGCGCTTGGCTGACTTGACGTCATTCGACGCAGCCATCGGATACGCATTGTAATAGTGATCAGTCGCAAACTGGTTGAACGTGATGTACGCATGAAAGGGTTCCATTGGAATCGACTTCGGATACTTGACGTTCCATTTCCAGAACGAGTCCAGACCGGTCGGGATCGCCGATGAAAAGGAGTCTACATACTGTGCCCAACTGCCGTTAAAGTTGCTGAAGAAGAACATGTACGTATACTTTAAGTCCTCCTGCGGCTGGTCAGGTGACAGTCGCGGAAACTGACATGGCCGCACGATGACCCAGCGGGCATAATGGATCAGCGACAGCGTCAGCAACCCATTCAGGACGTTTGGAATCCAGGGTGTGACAAAGAAAATCAACTTGTTGATACATGCTGTGTACCAGCGGATCGGGGTGATCACATTCATCGCGTAAGCTTTGCCGGCGATATTTGACATGGATGAACCTCACTGAATTCAACAAAGAGATGTCCAGCGACGGCGACGCAGTTGCCCGTCAGTGCCAGGGTGTCTTCCCTGCATGGCACGCGCGTGATTATGCCAAACCACCAACAGGAAAGCGAGTCAGACCAGCAGGATCTTTTAAAAGCGGCAGCCTGCAACATCCATAGCCGTGTTCGAGTCCATTGGCGAGCAGGTTGTTGACTACAACATCGCATTCGGATAAATTCGATCGGCATGTTGAGAGGAAATAATCTGCTGGCAATGTTCGAGCAGATTGCTTCCACGTCGAGGGGATTGTTCGAACCCGGATGGTGGCGGTGGAACTTCCGGCTCATCGACAAATGAAGTGCGCCGTGCTGAATTGTGTCCAACCAAATTGCAGGTACGTAAGCCTGAAAGGTTTCTGGAATATAGCCTGGGGCAAGTGCAGTCGCTCCCGCGACAAACGCCGCCCCAGGTCAGAATTCATAGTGTGTTTGTACCCTGAAAGGGTTCCAGAATCGCGAGTCCCCTGCCCTTTCAGGGCGTTTCTGATCACGATGCCGATTTCCTGGGCCGTTGGCCCAGGCTGGATTCCGAAAGCCTTTCAGGCTTACGTACCTGCAATTTGGTTGAACACAATTCAACACGGCGCACTTAATTTGTCGGTGAACCAATTCTTTCACAGTTCCACCGC
>JAYTAK010000779.1:0-7776 GCA_043737515.1 Candidatus Kuenenia sp.
TGTCCCGCTGGAACAAATGCCGACCCGAACACAGAAAACTCAAGCCCTTGACGAAAACCTTTGCACAGACTGTGGTTATGAATAATTGAACGGTATTGCGTTTAACGGCGAGCCGTAGGCGTAGGCGGCAGAGAATTTCGCCTATGCCTGCGGCTCGCCGTTAAAACCCGGATTATTCATCAGCCGCTGAGCGTTAGCTCACGGTTTGCTACGCTGCTTCAAATCCAATCGGGAGCTGCACATAGAATCCGGTAGAGACAGCAGATTCAAATCTACGGGCATTGGCAGTCAACGGCAGGCAGATCACTTTGTTGCCAATCCTTGACATTCAAATTGCCCGTGCCTACTCTTCAGGAAGATTCAGCGTTTGTCTCCATACCTTTGTTGAAAAGTATGTTGGACATGAGCAGCCAAAATCTCATGGATGCGTCTGCTCAGTTGACAGACCTTGGTCGCGACTCGACCGGTGACGCCGCGTCCTTCGCAACCATTCTGAATCTCCGCCTGTTGGATGCTGACAAGTTACTGACCGCGCCAGATCGCCAGAGTTCACGACCGTTTAGAATCGCGATCGTCAGCCTCTTGTGGTAAGAGTCTGGGTTCGACCTCAAGATTTTGGATCCGGCCTATGATGGTTCTGTCTTGCCGTATTTCAAAGAGTACGCCAACACTTGGCAAGAAAGCAGAAGGGTATGGCGATGATGCGTTCGTTGATCGCGGTAATTGCGGTGAGCCTCTTTTGCATTGGCTGCCAGCATGGCTGGAACACGAAGGACTACCGGACCGCTGTTCGGTCCGGTCGCTCACTCATTGCTCCTGCGATGGAAATGGAAAAGCAGTTCTCGAATACAGAACACATGCTCATCATGTATGGCGGGACTGGGAGCTACAGGCACGAATGGCAAACCGTAAGTTTCTTTGGCGGTCGATATACACTTACTTTGTCGGTAAACGTGATCCTGAGTTCAGACGGATCGAAGATTGTCAAAGCGGACGAAGAACCTGTTTTCTTGTTGACCGTCTGCGAAAGAATAATTGCAACAGGAGGCGCAATCCTTGATGGATCTCGGGAACAAAAGTTTGGACTCGAGAAGTGGCAGGCTTTCAAAGCGTCTGGTTTCGACCTTAAGGTTCTTGATCCAGCCTACGACGGTTCGACATTGCCCGGCTTTGACGAATATGCCAATGATTGGCAAGAAAACAGAAGGGTATGGCGTTAATGCGTACTTTGTTAGCGGCATTTGCGGTTAGCCTCTTCTGCAGTGGCTGTCAGGATGGCTGGGACACGAAAGCTTACCGGACTGCTGTCTCGTCCGGTCGCTCACTCATTGCTCCGGCGATAGAAATGGAAAAGCAATTCGCGGATACGGAGCACATGCTCATCATGTATGGAGCAACTGGAAGCAAGCACGAATGGCAGACTGTAAGTTTCTTTGGCGGTCGATACGAACTAACAATGTCTGTTGATGTTTTCTTGCATTCGAATGGGACCAGCGTTCTCCGAGTCGACGACAATCCAAGATTCTCTCTATCAGTGTATCGATCAATCGAAGCAAATGGACACCGTGCTGCGGTGGACAAATCACGCGGCACTGAATTCTCGATCGACAAATGGCTAGCATTCAAAGAGTCTGGATTCGACCTCAAGATTTTGGATCCGGCCTATGATGGTTCTGTCTTGCCGTATTTCAAAGAGTACGCCAACACCTGGCAAGAAAACAGAAGGGTATGGCGTTGAAAAGTTCCTTGATCGCGGTAATTTCGGTGAGTCTCGTCTGCACTGGCTGTCAGAATGGCTGGGACATGAAGGACTATCGGTCCGCAGTTCGGTCCGGTCGATCACTCGTTGCAGCGGCGGGCGGCGTATGCGAAAAGTGGGGACTCAGGGGCCATCCAAATTCAATCTGCGGTAGTTTTTTACCACGGATTTCACAGATCGCACGGATGAGTCGCAGTGTGTTTATCTGTGGAATCTGTGAAATCCGTGGTTAAAAGCTCCTTCACGCCTTTCGCTGGGTTGGCGCAGGACGGCGAGAATCAACTGTCGGCGCACGAATGCGTAGTCTGGGGTTCGTCAACGGGGCCTGCCGTCCGTCGGAAGAATGATCGGACACGAGTGACAAAAGTCAAAGTAGTCGTCACTCTCTGAGTGACGCGGCCCGAAAACGCTCGCGTGCCTGGACTCGGCTTCAACACTCAGAGAGTGATGGCTACTTTTGTCACATGTGTCTGATCGGTGAAATGACCGAATCGGTGAGAGGGAAGCAAAAGTGAGATTCGTGGGGAACCAGTTTTTGGGACAATGCTCGGGATTTGCGAGCGAAAAATCGAACTGGGAGCAAAACAAAGAAAGCCCTGAAAACTGTTGTTTTCAGGGCTTTCTGTGTTTTTTTTGAAAAGTGGAGGATAACGGGGTCGAACCGATGACCTCTTGCATGCCATGCAAGCGCTCTCCCAACTGAGCTAATCCCCCTTGTTTTGTCCGTGTGGTCCGAACGAACGGAACGCTATCAGTCTCCGCAGATGATGTCAAGTAATTTAAGCGGCGTTCTCACGACGACGATGCCGCTGAGACTAAACGGCTCAGCAAGCGTCACCCCTGAATTTGCGGCGTCAGCAGCACCAGCGGCGAATGGCCTGCTGATAGAGGGCCGTGCCTTTTTCCAGTTGGTCAAGCTCGATCCATTCGTCGTCCGTGTGTGCCTGCGCGATGTCGCCGGGGCCGAAGACGGCAATGCTGCGTAATTCGGTAAATATCGCTCCGTCAGTGCCGTACGCGACCGTGCGCGGTGCTTGCCGTGACGTCAATTCCAGCAATTCGCGGATAAAAGGCGTTTCAGGATCCGTGTACAGTGGAGTGCCAGCGAAGAGAAGTTCAAACTTCAGCCCGCAGGATTCTGCCAGAGTCCTGATGCGCTGCACCATGCCGTCGGCGTTTTGTCCCGGCATCGGCCGAAAATAGACCATGCATTCGGATTTGGCGGACGTGATATTCAGGCCGGTGTTTGTGTCTTTGATGACGATGTTAAGACTTGGCGTTGGCGGCGAAAAGCGATCATCTCGCCATTCCGGTGACGCTTCCATTTCACGATGAATATTGCCAATCTCATGCAGGAACGGAATCAGTGCGAAGTTGGCGTTGAGTCCCAGGCCCGTACTCGAATGCGCGGCGCGGCCGATTGAAGTGACGCGGATCGCCCGGCCGCCTTTGTGTGCGTGGACGATTTCGAGACGCGTCGGTTCGCCAATAATTGACCGCGTTTGAGACGCGACGATCTCGCGATAGATGGCCGATTGTTCAACGATTTTTTTCGCCCCGGACATCCCGATTTCTTCGTCGGCAGTCGCGACAAAATAGAGTGGCGCCTTGAGTGATGTTGACTGCAGCGCTTCGGCGGCGGCCAGCATACAGCACAGAGATCCCTTCATGTCACACGAACCACGGCCGTAGATTCGACCGTCGGCCACGAATGGCGTCCAGGGGCCTGACTTCGGAAAACTCCAGGAATTAACGGGCACCACATCGGTGTGACAAAAATAGGCGAGTCCGCAGATGCCGACCGGGCCTTTACGGCTCTGGATGCATGATTTTCTGACACCTTTTTCGTCACAATAATCGATGCGCTCTGTTTCAAAACCCAGACGCACAAGCCATTCGGCGACGCAGTCCGTGATGTCACTGTTGGATTCGCTGCTCACCGTCGGAAACGGGATGAGTTCCTTGAGATAATCAATTGCTTGCATCGAAATTGCCGAATGGAAAAGCCACAACGCGGTTCTCGGGAGAGACAAACGATGGATGATTGCTGGCAAAAACGCAAGTGAGATGCGTCGGAATCGAGCGCCGGGATGATGATCGTGATATCATCAATCAGACAGTTTGCAACGAATTCCATGTGGTGCGAACTCAATTGAATTGTCTGGTATCTCCACCACGAGCGTGGTCACGGAGCAGTTCCGAACAAGAAAATCTCCGTCGAAAGTTTTCAAACGATGAGTCAGAGTCTGATCGCTGAAATTCTTGAACCGCTGCAGTCGATGCGGCTCATTGATCCGCATACGCACATCAACCCGTTGCAGGCGGCATCATCGACGCTGGCGGATATTCTCGGCTATCACTACTACACTGAACTTGCTCATTCCGCCGGGCTGCCAAAAGCAAAAATCGAGGAGCCGGGAATCTCTCCGAAGGAGAAAGTCCGGCGACTTGTGCCGTGGCTGGCAACGATTGAAAACACCGCACAGTACAGTTGGTTGCTGGAAATGTGTCAGGTGTTTTTTGATTTCAAGGACGATCGGATCACGGAGGTCAATTGGGAATCACTCTACGATCGATCGTTAACGAAGATGCAGGCACCCGACTGGGAACGGACGGTACTTGAGCGATCCGGACTTGATCAGGTGTACCTCACAAACGACTTCGACGATCCGCTGCAGGGCTTTGACACGCGAAAGTATGTTCCGTGTTTGCGGACGGATGATCTGGTGTTTCATTTGCCGAAGCCAGCCGTTCGTGAACGCCTGCAGAAAGCGACCGACGTTTGTCCGGGCAATTCCATTTCACTCAAACAGGCAATCGGCAAACTCTTCGATCACTTCAAAGCAAAGGGTGTGCGTGCGTGTGCGATTTCGTTGCCGCCGGATTTTAGTCCATCGTCGGTCACGGCAGCGGCAGCGGACATTGTGATTGCGAAAGTATTCAGTGGTTCTGATCTGACGATCGACGAACAAGGCGTGCTCAGCCGGTTTGTATTCTGGTCACTGGCAGAGTTCTGTGTTGAGCACCGGTTGCCGTTCGATCTGATGGTCGGAGTCAATCGACGAGTCTACGAACACGGGGTGTTTCAGGGCCAGGATTTGTTCGACAGTCGCGTATCTTTGATCCAGTACAAGGCTTTATTCAATGCGTTTCCGAGTGTCGTGTTTCCGGTCTCGGTGCTGTCGGAGACCAGTAATCAGGAACTGGTTAGCTATTCGTGGATTTTCCCCAATGTGGTGACGTGTGGACACTGGTGGTACTCAAATATCCCTGTTTATATTGAACGCGATACGCGAGGGCGTTTGCAGGCTGTTCCACAGACAAAGCAGATTGGTTACTATAGCGATATGTACAAACTGGAGTTTGCTTTGCCAAAATTTGCCATGTATCGCCGGATTTTGGCGAAGGTTTTGGCGGAAGATTTCGTGATTGGGCGTCGTTGGAGTGTTGAGCAAGCCATTTCGCTCGGAAAAATCGTCCTCCGGGGAAATGTCGAGGCGATCTTCGGGAAATGTGACTGAGGTCAAGTGCTTGGCGGTAAGGATTTCCCGGCGACTGCTTCCCGGAAAAGAATAGGGTCTGGATTTCATGGCACGTATTGTACTTTTGAAAGACGGTCAGTCGTTTCCCTACGAATTGACCAATTTTCCAGCGAAAATGGGACGCCACCCGGACTGTGATGTGCAGGTGGATTCGAACATGGTGTCTCGATTCCACGCGCAGTTGGTCAATGTCAACAACAAGATCCTGCTGGAAGATCTGAGTAGTGGCAACGGCTCATTCCTGAATGGTCGACAACTTGAAAAAAACAAGCCGCTTCCGTTGCGTCATAACGACCGCATCAAGCTGGGACCGATCAAGTTTCGGTACGAAGATGACAAGGACGACAGTTCGATCGAATCCGGAATTACCGAGGGTGTCGATCTGAACGACGGAGCATCATCCACAATCATGGGCAGCGCGGCAGCACGCGGCTTTGGCGTGTTTGAAGTCCGCCCGGAGGAAAAACTTCGCGGGATTCTGAAGATCAATCAGAGCCTTGCGGGACTGATTGAAGTCAACAGTATTGCTCCAAAGATTCTCGATACTCTGTTTGAAATCTTTCCTCAGGCCGATCGCGGCGCGATCCTGATGAAAGATCCGGTCAGCAAGCGATTCATTCCGATTGCTCAGAAGCAGCGTACCGAAGGCATAGATGAATCTGTCCGCCTGAGTCGCACGGTTCTGGAACGCGTGATCAACGATAAGGCCGGCATTCTGTCGGCGGATGCTGCGAGCGACTCACGATTCAGCGCGAGTGAATCGATTTCCAGTCTGACGATCCATTCCATGATGCTGGTCCCCATGCTGGATATGGAAGGCGAGGTATTTGGTGTCATCAGTCTGGACACTCAGAACCCGATGAAGCGTTTCACGGAAGAAGATCTGGAGTTGCTGCTGGCAGTGGCCAACCAGTCAGCGCATTCGTACGAAAATGTCCGGCTGTTGCAGAGTCATGTCGATAAGCAAAAGCAGGATAAGGAAATGAAGATTGCGAGCGGGGTCCAGAAAGCCCTGCTGCCGGAGAAAATGCCGGACGTCGAAGGCTACCGTTTCTTTGCGTCTTACGATGCGGCTCAGGCTGTCGGTGGCGACTACTTTGACTGTTTCATGATCGGTCCACGCAAGGTCTGCGTCTCGTTTGGCGATGTGGCCGGAAAAGGCGTGCCAGGTGCGCTGATCATGTCGCGGATTGCGAGCGTCGTGCAGAATACGATGAGTTTCACGGATGACGTGCAGATCGCGATCCAGCGCATCAATTCTCACATGTGTCACAGCATGGTTGAAGGGCGTTTCGTGACTTATATCCTGGGAGTCATTGATCTCGATGCGAATCGAATCACGATGGCCAACGCCGGACACATGTCGCCCTTGATTCGCAAGGCAAACGGCGAGGTTGAAGAATTCAATCAGGAGACGATCGGGATTCCGGTCGGGATTGTGGACGGGTATCCATACGATGTCGTCCAGCGGGATATTGCCGTTGGCGATATGTTTGTGCTCATCACCGATGGTGTAGATGAAGCGATGAATCCGGAAGGCGATCTCTACACCAAGGAACGCGTTCGTGAATTTGTAGCCGCCGGTTCGCCTGATCCCGAAGTGCTGGGGCGAGCGCTGCTTGCGGATGTGCGGATCCATGCCAACGGGCGCGATCAGAACGACGATATCACCATTATGACATTCGGTCGTCTGCGGTAATCATCACGGCAAAAGGCTGACTGATTTCAGTTGCCGAAAAACCAGCGAACCGCATCTCCGGCAACGCTTTGCCCCTGAGATGCGGTTCGTTATTGTTTTGGACATTCGGGTCAGAGCGAACCCATGTGCTCCCCAAAAGTGCGCCATTCCATTGTGGAAGGATCGGCGACTTTGCGGTATCCGAGGCTCATCAGCACTTCCAGAACTTCGCTCCATGTGGGAAACGGTCGACCGCTCTTGCGTTTGTAGTCATCCATTGACCGCATGAATTCGATCTCGTTGTCTGAATAGTCTCGTTCGCAGGTCGTCGGATCAATCTGCCGTCGGCGATCCTGGCGGCGGCGATCAATGATTTCGCGACGCGCTTCGATGGTCAGTTCCGTCGCCGCCGGGACAGGTTCCGGCTCGGGCTTAACGGCTCGTGTAGTTTTTCTTTCAGTGATTCTTTCTTCAACGACCGCAGGTTTGCGGCTGGAAGTCATTCGTCTGCGACCTGTTCTGCGTCGGTCAGTGACGAGCAGATCAGAAGAATAGTCCGACATAGCAATGCACCCTCTTCACGTTTTGCGGGGACGAAACGAGACCCGTTGTCGCAGGACTTTGCGAAGTCGCTGCGGCAACAGCTTTTGCCGGATGCATTCAGAACCGAAGGATTCAGTCCGTTAGTTCACCACGATGCTTGCTTGTTCCGGCAATGGAGTATTGCCCACAAAAGGCAGACAGGGGGAAATAAGACGATTACTGAGGCTTGTTCATTGAAAGAAACATTAGCGATC
>JAYTAK010000780.1:0-3407 GCA_043737515.1 Candidatus Kuenenia sp.
TGAGGCTGATCCGTGGTCATGGGCACCAGACTGATACGGTGACGGTTACAGCCCTTCGCAAGCTGATCGCGAAACTGTGCCAGTTTCTCCAGGTAAGCGCGGCGGATCTGGGCAGGATCGACGAGATGACGGTTGGATGCGGATTCCAGCGATGCAAACTGCGTCCACTGCCGAAACGGAAAGTCCAGCTCATCCGGATCCCATATCTGAAAGATGATGATCTCATGATTGGCATGACGGAAATGGGCCAGCGATTTCATCAACTGATCGACATCCCCAAACAGATCGGAAATAATGATCAGCAAACCGCGACGATGAATCTTGACGACCATTTCATGGAATACCTCGCTTAATTCCGTTTCAAACTGCGGCTTCTGCACTTTGAGTTCGTTGATGATCGCCTGCAGGTGTTTCGGCCGGGCACGCGGCGGGATATAGCGACGAACCTGCTTATCAAACGTCACTAGTCCGACACTGTCCTGTTGCTGGAGCATCAGGTACGCCAGACAGGCGGCGGTTCGCACGGCGTAATCATGTTTCGTGCTGCCGTTGCTGCGAGATCCGCTGTAGGCCATCGACCCGCTGGAATCCAGCAGAATGGTGCAGCGCAGATTGGTTTCTTCTTCGTATTCGCGGATGTAGAGTCGATCGGTTTTGCCGAACAATTTCCAGTCGATCGTCCGAATATCGTCGCCTCGCACGTAGGCCCGATGCTCTTTGAACTCGACGCTGAAGCCTTTATGCGGCGATCGGTGCAGCCCCGAGCAGAAACCCTCAACGACCCCTTTAGCGAGCACCTGAAGGTTGGAGAATTTTGCGATGTCGCGAGCTGAAAGTACGTCGGAAACGTGAGGCATGGGAATGAATGACCAATGTTCAATGAAAAATGACCAATTAAAACATTCGTCCGGGCAGAACAAATGACCAACGATCCTCGCTGCGATTCATTGGTCATTGGGATATTGGACATTTGGACTTCACAAAAGCTGCTTCGACGTCTTTGGCAACTCGCGCAGCAGTCGGCGGATCAGGTCATCCACGCTGACGCCTTCGGCTTCGGCATTGAAAGTCGGGACGATCCGGTGGCGCAGGACAGGCAGCGCCAGCGTTTCGACATCGTCGCGCGTCACATGGTAACGGCCCTGCAGCAACGCGCGGGCTTTGGCGGCCAGGACGAGCTGCTGGCAAGCGCGAGGACCGGGGCCCCATTCAATCAGCTCGCGCACCCAGGGTGCCGTGGACGGTTCTTTAGGACGAGCAGACCGAACCAGATCCAGCACAAAATTCTTGACGTGTTCCGGCAACGGGACCAGTCTCACCGTCTGCTGGCACTCAATAATTTCTGCCCCGGAAACCACGGGCTCCGGCTTCGCGGACATCGTCGAAGTCGTGCGATCAATGATCTCCCCTTCTTCATCGCGCGACGGATAATCTACGATCACGTTAAACAGAAAGCGGTCGCGCTGAGCTTCCGGCAACGGGTACGTGCCTTCCTGTTCAATCGGGTTCTGCGTCGCCAGGACGAAGAACGGTTCTTCCAGCCGATAGGTTGTGCCACCGACGGTGACTTCGTGTTCCTGCATAGCTTCCAGCAGTGCGGCCTGAGTCTTGGGCGGAGTTCGGTTGATTTCATCCGCCAGCAGCATTTGTGAAAAGACCGGTCCCTTTTCGAACACCATATCGCGATGACCGGTCTCACGGTTTTCCTGAATGATGTCGGTGCCGGTAATGTCCGCCGGCATCAGGTCCGGAGTAAACTGAATCCGATGAAACGTCAGGCTCATCGAATCCGCCAGCGACCGCACCATCAACGTCTTTGCCAGGCCCGGCACACCTTCCAGCAGGCAGTGCCCGCGCGCCAGAATGGCAATCAGCAACTGCTCGACCACTTCTTCCTGGCCGACCACAATGCGGCCCACCTGTTCACGAATCTTGCGACAGGCTTCAACCAGTTGAACAGCTCGCTGCTGATCGCCGATCTGCATCGTGGAAACATTCGACATCGGGAGGCCTTTGAACTGAGCCGCGCGGACGACTCAATAAGGTGGGCATGGAGGAGCAGAGAAACTCTGGCGGGGCTGGCAGATTAGCAACCACGCCAGCGTTTGTCCTGCACAAGCACTTCGGTAGAAGTAGTTTGGCATAAAATCGTTTAACCGCGTGGGCAACGCCCCGCGATTGGCAGCGAACGCGGCCCGATGGGCACGCGGTTAAACGAAGGAGCTTCTGCACTGGTGCTTAGCGTGTCGAATCCAGTGCAGAATCGCGGGAGTCCTACACGAACTGGCGAATGATGCTTTCGGCCGACAGCTCTTCAGGAAGCTCACTTGATCCCTCGGTGTGCAGAGTTTCAACGAAGGCAGGCGATGGAACCTGGATAGCCAGCGGTGTGATGTCGGCAACCAGGATTTCTAATTCAGATTCATCTGGCGGTGCGACCGGGATCGTGGTCAATGTGTTGGAAACGTCGGGCGTTCTGCGTTCGGTACCATCCAGCAGCGGCAGCAATTCCGCATCGGCGAAAATGGACGCCAGCAGTTCTGCTTGTGGCTCGACCGTGCTTTCCACATTGACGATCGTGAAATCGACAGGCATGCTCCACGGAGCCGTCAATGTGCTGCTGACTGCTCGGACCCAGACGCGGTAGTTTCCCGACGGCAGGCTGAACGGCACTCTATAGCGGGTCAAGGTCAGATTAGTCTGAAAGATGATTTTGTCCCGCACACCGAGATGATTCACCCACAACTCGTATCGAATGGCTTCGTCAACGGGACGCCATGAAATCACCGGACTAACTTCAGTCGTAGTTCCGATCGGAGTCAGCACATCTGTGCGGCCCGACGTATCGATATCGACCGGATTGCTCCAGATTGTCGCACCGGTTGCTCGAACCCAATACCGATAAGGTCCGGCGGGCAGCGTTGGCCAGGTGAATGTTGTGCCCACAATATTTTTTTGATGCAGAGCCTTGAAGTTGCCGGTAATGCTAAGCACATACACTTCGTAGGAAGCGGCACCAGGCACGGCAGTCCAGGCGACCGTCGGCGTTGTGTCAAACGTTGGATTCAGCCCGCTGGTGATCGAAGGCACCTGAACGGCCACAAAATCCTGAGAAGCCGACCATGCACCGTCGGCTCCATCTGCCGCGAGTCCACGCACCCAGACTCGGTACTTGCCGTTGTTTGGAAGCGACGTTGGCGTGACGCTTGTGCCAACTACGTTCATGTCCCGGAAAATCTGCGACGTCGGAACATCAAGGCGATCGATCCAGACATCGTACTTCACTGCACCTTTCAATGGCTGCCATGAAAGCATCGAGAGCCCATTTGTGGAATTGTGTCCGACGGGATTCTGTGTCACAGGGGTATTAATGCGGAAGTTGCGCGGGGCACTCCAGACTGACGGTG
>JAYTAK010000781.1:0-17885 GCA_043737515.1 Candidatus Kuenenia sp.
CATGAATCTGAAGGTCAACACGAGTGCTCAGAGCTATGTCTACGCAGTGCCGGAGAAGTTCCAAAGCCGAGTCGGCTACACATCCCTTGCAATCTCTGCTGGTGCGCCACGAGCTGATGGGAGCTACGCATTGCCGGGATTCTATGTTGTATTGGACGGCACAGGCACAATGGGTGTCGCCAGCACTGTTGACATTGCGGGTGACGTTTATGGGTACGTGACCAACGACGAAGTGCAGATTAACGCCGTCGGCACGATGACCGACCGAGCGAATGTTCTGCCATCGATTCAAGTCGCCGGGGATTTGTTTCTCAACAGTGCCGGCATGGCAGGCAGCCTGCAGATGGCCGGTGGCGGTGCGACATCGCTGTTCAATACGGGCTCGTTCCGCCTGGCAGGTCGCTTCCAGCTGGAAATCAATACTACCAACACCGCAAAGACGGTTCAGGTCCTGAATTACAATTCGGAAGGCACACTGCAGACTCCTGCCTTTGTTCCAGGATCCATCGCCGCGAACACTCTCCGGATCGCGGGCGGCATGTCGCTCGTGGCTGGCCCCTTTACTGCCGCCGGTTCCGCGCAGCTTGTTTTTGATACCAATGGGTTTGCGGTGGCACTGGATGCCACCGTCAACGTGGGATTCGGCAATGTTCACGTGGTTGGCCAGGCAGTCGTGGTCAACACAGGTTCCGGGACAGTCTTCGCTGCGCAACTTGCGACGAATGTGAGCCTCGGCGTAACGGATATCGGAGTCCGCGGTGCCGCGACACTGAAGATCAATACCAGCGCGACGACAGCCTACGCAGGAGTCACAGCGAACACATTTCTTGTCAACGTACATGGGACGTTGCAGGTCATGCTGTTCAAGATGGAAAATGTCGACGTGACGCTCTCGTCCGTGGGCGGAGTCTTCAGGATCGACTTCAACAATCTGGGACTCGACTTTTTTGGCTTTGTCAGTGTCAACGCCAGCGGCTTCGTTGAATCCGACGGTGACTTTCAGGTCATCGGCGTCGGTTCCATACCGCCGCTGAATCTTGGTCCGGTGAGCTTTAACGGCAGCGTGTCACTCGACCTGCGAAGTTCCGGGGGCGTCCAGGTCCTGAAAGGACGATTGCAGGGTGCCGGAGGTTTGCAGATTACCTTGCCGTGGCCGTTTGGAGGATCGGGAGCAGGAGCGTCAGCAACGCTGGCTGGTGACATCGAACTGGGCAAGGCCAGTGCATCTGTCGCTTTGACGGCTCAGTTTACCTTCACGGTCACGATCGGAATTGATATTCCGATCATCGGTCGAATCTCGAAGACGTTCACCGAGTCCTTCTCACTCTCCGGCAGCTTTGCCTGGAGCTGGGGGGCTCCACCGATCATCGCTCGCCAGGAAGGCGACACCGTTTACCTGAACATGGGCGTGGACGGTGGACTGCGTGGAGCACTCTACGCCGATCTGACGTCAGAGAACTACACGATCACCGGCTCCGGTGAATCGATCACCGTGCAGTCTCTCGGGCAGACGATGAACTTCACGGGCGTGAAGCGAATCGTGTCCACAGACGCTGGTGCAGGCAATGATTACATCTATGTTGGCCCCGGAATCAGCGCGAATGTCGCTCTGAATGGTGGTGCGGACAATGACAGTCTCACGTATCTTGGCACGGGCACCGCAATCATTGACGGAGGCGCAGGCAATGACCTGATTCGAGGTGGTGATGGTATCGACCGGCTGATCGGCGGTTCCGGAGATGACCGCATCGATGGTCAGGGCGGCAACGACTTGATCACGGTGAGCGGTGGCTCGGACACGGTCCTGGGCGGACAGGGCAACGATCAGATTCTTGTCGTGGGCGGCACAAACGAAATCTACGGCGGAGAAGATGATGACAGCGTGACAATTCGCGGCGGCGCGAACACGGTCTACGGCGAGACTGGAAACAACACAGTTCAGATTGACTACTCCAACGTGAGCATTGGTCAGACAACAATCGTCGGTGATGTCCAGACTGACACGGTGAACGTGACGATGAACTCGAATGGTGCCGTGGCTCTGTTCAACGATCACTCATTCAAATTCGGTGATCATACTCTGGTCTTCGACGATTCGCTGGAAGCCTTCAACATCACTGACAGCGGTGCTGTGACAAAGTTTGGCAGTACGAACGCAGCCGGTGGAAAACTGGGAGCTGCGCATCTGACGGTCAATGCGAATGCCATTGAATTGAATCGCGATCTCACGGCCCCTGTCATTGACCTGGTTGCACCGAACGGGGTCACGCTGAACGATAGTCTGGCCGTGTCGGGTGCTCTGACCATGACCGGGGCGAGCCTGACGACTGGTGCCGCGGGGGCAATCTCTGCGGACTCACTGGCGATCAATGTTGGTGGTGCCGCGACGTTTGGTGCGCCGGTGACGGTTTCCGGAGCGATGAACGTGTCGGCAGGAAGCTGGACAGCCAATAGCACATTCGATGCTGCCATCGTCACGATCAACGCTGTTGGAAATGTCACGATGAACAATCGTGTGAACGTCACCGGAGCGTTGAATGTGTCCGCTGGAAGCATGACCACCGGGTCAAGCGGAGCCTTGAGCGTCGGCAGCATGTCGCTGGGAGCTTCTGGCAACGCTGCGTTTGGCGGAACCATCAATGTCGCGGGGGCGATGAATATTACTGCCGCTGGTCTGTCGAGCAGTCAGAACATCAATGCGGGAAGTGCCGCGTGGACGATCGCCGGAGCGATTGGTCTAAGCAACGCAACGACTGTTTCCGGCAATTTGACGGCTTCTGCCCCTGGCGGATTCACAACCAGCAGCACCAGCCCGCTTGCAGTTGGAAGCCTGTCGCTGAACGGTGGCAATGTGAACTTCGGATCGACCGTGAACGTATCCGGCGCGATGAATGTCACGGCGAACAGTCTAACGGCTAACAACACGGTCAATGCAGGCAGCGTTGGCTGGACCATTACCGGCGCTGTGACTTTGAATGACGATGTGGTGGTGACCGGCAGCATGAATGTTTCTGCGGCCAGTTTCACGGCCAGCAGCAATGCTCCGATCACTGCTGGCAGCATGACTCTGAACACAACCGGCGCTACCAGCTTTGGCGAACCGGTTGTTGTGAATGGTGCGATGAATGTCGCGGCGAACAGTCTGATTGCACAGGCCGACCTTCGGATGGCGAGCGCTTTGTGGAATGTTGTGGCGGGTTCTGTGCTGACACAGGGCACTGTAACGGCATCCGGCGGACTGAATATCAATTCGAGCAGCCTGACGATCAGCAAGCAGGTCTCTGCTGGCAGCGGCAACTGGAACGTTGCGAACGCAGCATGGACGAAACACACTCTGAACATCGATGGCATCCTTCAGGTGGCGTCGGACACGTTCCAGTCCGATCGCGAAATCACCGCAGGCGGCCTGGTAGTTCATGCGAACCAAAATATCGAACTCAACGCAGTTCCAACCGTCACGGGGACGATGGGCAGCGGTCAAACGGGGCTTCTGGAATTCATCAGCAATCTGGGTCAGATCGACTTCACCGGGCAGGATTTCCACGTCGTCAATGGTCATCTGATACTGTCCGCCGCGTTGGGGTTCACGGATACGATTCGATCCGAAGCTCGCGCGTTGACGGCCATCAATCGCGGCACTGGCACTGGCACTGGCGCTCAGGCGAACATTTCCGTCCGGGAAAAAGACAGCCTGACTATTCTGAGTGCCAATCTGACCGACGGCGGCGTGTATTCCCGAAATGGTATTGTTGACATTGAACTGGCCGCACAGGGGGCAATGCTGACACTGGCTTCGGGAGTCATCTCGACTTCAACGTCCGGTCAGAGCATTCGACTGATCGCTGACGACTTCGATTTTACAAGCGGCGACAACAAGATCAGTGGCGCGGGGAACCTTACGATCCGATCGAAGCATGACGAAATCAACTATCGACTGGGATCTGCCGGCGAAGATGAATACGGAGTCGACCTGTCGATTATTCAGCAGGATGCGACCGCTTATCTTGGCGTTCGTGAATTTGCCGCAATGGGTGACGATTTCAGTCTGGTTCAGGTTGGCCATGCGAACATCAATGCCAGCGGTGCTGGAAACGAAATGACGTTTGGGGACATCGTGGGCACAGCCGCTCTGCGAAACCTCACCAGATTCTATGCGGACACGATCACTGTCAGCGGTGACGTGCAGGCACCGGCGGATGCTCTGGAAATTCACGGACACCGAGCAACAATCAATTCAAAGAACCTGCACAACCAGTTGGGCGCCGATAACTCCGGTTTGTCCGGCCGGACCGTGCTCATCGAGCTGAATGAGCAGTTGCAGCATGGCGGCTGGATCATCGGGCAGGATCGCGTCGAGATTGATGTCCTGCACAGCGACGGCTCGCGGCCTTACTTTTCATTTTCTGATGAACTGGTCAGTTTCAAGTCCGATGTCGGCAGCCGGGTTGCGACATTAAACGCCAACAGCGTGATCGATATCGACACCAATGAGTCGATTCAGATTGCTGGTGAAGTGGAAGTCAGCGGCACAGGTGCTCAGGCCTTCCTATCGACCGACACAAAGCTGACGGTCCTTCAGAACGCCATCGTTGCCGGACGCGACGACTACAACGTGCTGACGCTGGACGCCGGGCTGCTGCTGTCCATCAATCCTGGCGGAGCCGTGACTGCGGGAGCGCGCTTTGTCGATGACAACGGGACGCCGACTCCGGTTCAAACCGGTGTCGGAGCTGATGCCATTCTGAATTCGCCGCATGAGCTGTTTATCGGTGGTACGGTCACGACGTCGGATCGGATGGAACTGAATTCCGGGACGCCGCTGTTTGATCACTCGGACTATTTTGACGGGATCGCTGATGTCGATCCCACGCATCCATTACTCGGTCACAGCCAGTACGGTTTGCTGCTGACGGGAACGCTGACTACGCTGGCCGCGAACTCGGAACTGCAGCTCACATCGGCGGCAGACGTGATTATCCGCGGCAACATCAATGTGCTCGGAGCAAATTCGGACCTGCTGATTCAATCCGACCAGTTTAGCTATGTCGAAGGCTTCCTGACGGTTCGCGACGATGTCCGGATTCTGGGTGGCATTGAAACGAACGGTACATCACATCACAACACCGACCCACTACTGCTCAGCAGCGTCTATGTGGCAAAGACAGCTCAGATCGTGACCAGCGGTGCGGGAAGCCTGATCGATATTCAGGGCGCGTCCGATGTCGATCTGTTTGGAGTGATCGTGTCCGGTGGCACAATTACAACCAGCGGCGTTGATTTTACTTTGCCAGGTGGATCGGCTATCAACATCGTCGCTGGCGAACAACTCTATCTGGACACCGGGCTGCTGGCATCCGGGACAGTGACTGTCACTACCGGAACTCCTGGAACCGACGATACTCTGGCGGCATTGTTTCCGGGCAAGTCGCTGGGCGCTGAAGGCAATGATCGCCTGAGTCTTGTCGTGACAACAGCCGGCGGCATTACAACGGCCGGGAAGACGGCCAATGGATCGGGCGGCGGAATCACAATCAACGCGGCTGGCAATATTGAACTGCTTGGTTCACTGAATGCCGGTGCAAAGATCACTCAGCAATTCAATGCGGCAGGCGACTTCCTTGGCGAAACCGCAACGTATTCCAGTCAACCGGCACAGTTGACGATCAACGCGGCTGGCCGAGCATTCCTTGGCGGACACACGCTGAACCAGGCCGGCGATCTGGTGACCACCGGAACCTACCTGCGGGCGGCTCACGCGATCACCGTGAACGGCGGCAGCTATTCCACGGGTGAGGGTCTGCTGGTGCATGCGGCCAGCGAACTGACGGCCAATGACGCCAACGGTTCGATCACTCTTACCGCGCAGCAGGATGCAACGCTGCTGGGCTTGTTCGTCGCCGGTGGACGCATCGACACGGTGCGTGATGCCGATGGCGGATATCTCGGTCGAGTCATCACGTACTTCGACGGCGATTCGTCCGTTCGACTTGAAGCGGGCGGCGTCATTGAAATTGCTCAGGACATTGTCGCGGGACAGCGGATTGATCTGGTTGGCGGTTCCGGCGGCGCGAGTGCCGGCCCGGGACTGACCGTTCAGGGCAGCGGTCGACTGCTGACTCTGCGAGAGAACAGCCAGATCAACCTCAATGCTCCTGGCGAAGTGGTGATCCAGCCCCCGGGGCACATCAACGAAATCAGTGCTCAGGGATTCACCGTATCATCAACGGCGAAACTGACCGAAGACGTCACACTGGATATCACGGTTGATCGAGTCGACTTCACCTATTCCGGCACTGCGACTCTTCTGGCCGCTGAGACTGCGGATAACACCAGCATCGCCGATCTGGTTGCCGATCTGCAGGCGGCGCTTGCGGCTGGTGATTATTTGATCGTCACATCAAACAACGTCGACCGAATGATCGGTGACGCATTTACTGAACTGGGCGACGATCCATCGACCATTGGCATCGTCGATCCGGATGTGAAGATCAAGCTGCGCAACGGCATGCTGCTGTTCACCAGCCCCTATGCCATCACCATGGAAGACACTTCGGTCAACGCAGATCAGTTGGGCGTGGATGTCTCTGGCGGTGCGTTGACCTCAACGCGCCTGTATGCCATCGACGCAGCTCAGCCGGGTTCGACCGTCAGCATTGGTGCCCCTTTCGGCCCGAATGGCAAGCTTTCCATTGGCGGCAAGGTACGAGCATACTCGGCCATCAATCTTTACAGCGGCGTTTCGCCGGTCGGCACGGACATTGACCTGGGACCGACCGGAGTGCTGGAGACGGTCAACGGCTCGATCTCGTTCAGTGCCGGGGAATACGGCGACATTCGCGGATCAATCATCGCGGGCGGAGCGGGTTCAGACATCAACCTGTCGGCGGCAAAAACCCTGCGAATTCGCGGTAATCTGACGGCAAATCAGGACATCCTGTTGACGGCCGGATCGCAGACTGTGTCGGGGCAGGTGAGCATTCAGATCGACGGCACCAGTCATCTGAATTCCACTGGCGGAGGTGGCAACATTGTTGTCACCGGTCACAACGACGTCGTGTTTGATGGTGTGTTCGGGACGGGCAGCACTGATCTGGCTCGCTTGGAACTCAACGCGGTGCACGGGAACCTGACGATTCCGAAAACGTCCGGAAGCATCGAATCCGACGGCTTGATCGCCTTGAAGGGCGCGATTGTTGATGTTCAGGGCGTCGTCCGCAGCACACGAACCACCGCCGACACGACCGACTTCGAAATCACCATCGACGCGAGCGACCGAGCGATTATCAATGGCGATCTGCAGCTGACCGGTTCGCTGCGAATCAATGCGGACAACGTGGTCGAAGTCTTCAACACGACCATCGCAATTACCGAAGCTGGTCAGCGAGTCGTCTTCAGTGGCGGTGATGTGCGTTTTGGAAAGGCATCCCCGGATGGAACCACTCAATTGGGAGCTTTGGTCACCGCCGTCGATCGCATCGAATTCAATGCGACGGGACTTGTGGATATTGGTTCTGGTTCGATCATTGCCACAAGTGGCGACAATTCTTTGATCAGTCTGGAAGCGGGCAGCCTCAGGATTGCCGGTTCTTTGCTGGCCGGTGCCACGATCGCTGGAACAGGCACAACGTACAGCGGAATCGGTGCTGATATCGTCGTCAACGGACGCGAACAAGTGGCCATCGGTGGTCAGGGCATCATTGGTGGCGTCGCACAAACGGTCGGCGGCACACTAGCTGCCACCGGCGATATCACAGTCAACGTCCATGGTGGTGTTGCAGACGTCAGCTTCACACTGAGTCCGCTCAGCACTTTGCGGACGGAATCAATCGCTGGTGAGCCTTCCGGCACAAGCCACAATGTGACCATCAACACCGATCAGGACATCCAGATTTACAGCGCGATCGCTGCTTTGCACGACGGTGCCAATGTCACGCTGATTTCCGGTGAGCTGATTGACGTGGACGGGCTGCTGAAGGCCGACAACCAACTGACAGTCATCGGTGGCAGTGATGAAACGGGTGTCGGGCTGAGTCTGCGAGCGTTTGAATTTATGACGGACAGCAACGGCAATCCGGTCCGCGTTCACGGTGGTACGCTGGCGACGAATCCCGGTGGAACGATCTCCATCGGAGCCGACCAGAAAGTCGTCCTGAGCGGCGTGGTGAGTGAAACTCGCAACGTAAGCGGCGTCACGATTGCAGATACTGACGAGATCTATGTCACCAAAGCTGGCAACGTCTTTGTGATGACCGCACTGAATGCGGCGGACCGTATTCAGTTCCTGGCCACCAACATCACCCTGGCTCCGGATTCTGTCGTCCGAACGCATGCGGTGGGCGGTGAAGTTGATTTGCGTGCAACGAACAGTCTGATCGTCAGCTCCAATCCGGACGGCACGCATCCCGCATCGATTCAGGCGGATTCACAAATTCATCTGCTGGGACGGGTCGTCTCGCTGGACGGACAGACCACTGCCACGGGAAGCATTGGCAATGTGTCTGTCAATGCCGTGGATTCCGTGATACTGTTTGGCGCCGTTCACGCAGGCGACCGTCTGTCGATCAACGCCGGGGTGGGCAGCAACTGGACAACTGCACAACTGCTGGGAGCTGTGACGGTTGCTGACCTCTCCGGCGGCGACATTTCAATCAACGGCGGCAGGCTGACCAGCGGTGGAGCCTCCAGCATTTTGGCAGGTCACGATGTCTCCGTTGTGGGAGTGACCTCGGTCGGTAACACAGCCGTTGCAGTCCAACGGCCCGTGATCACACTGACGCCGCAGACGGTTGAAGTGATCACCGGAACGCGACAGGTGGCCATCGGTTCGATTCTGGTCCCGGAAGTCACGTTCGTGACGACGACAACCACCGAGCAGGTTGGGACGGAAAGTGTTCGGGTCGGCAGCGCCTTCAATACGGCAGACGTCACACTGAATCAACTGGGCTACTACAACCCGAACGCTCCCGCATCGCAGCAGGTGCGTGAGTACTTCATTGAAGGAATCGATTATCGCAACGCAAATATCAACTGGACTCGTGTCTACGATCCTTTGACGGGAAACGTCGTCACCCTGGCAAACGCAGTACCACCAGCAGTCGGCACGCAGTTCGGCAACCTGACTGATAATCAGCAGGACTCGGTGCTGATCGCTCTGGGGTATCGTCGGTTCTATATGACCACGTTTGCGAATCTGGAAACGCACAACACCATCAACGGGATCCCATCGACGCAGACGTGGCAGCCGAGTTGGTATGGTCCGGCCGCGTCAGCAGATGTGGTGGCTTCTTATCGGGCTTCGTACAACGCTGCAAACACCGCCGGCAGCCGCCATGACGGGATCCAGCGCGGGAGCGTGTCCTACACCACCGGGAAATCGGGCACGGGATTCCACTTCAATGGCACCTCGGGCACGGCCGTTCTCGTCCCCAACCACTCGTCATTGCAGTTGAACAGCGGGACGATCGACGCCTGGATCAAAACCACTGACGCCAGCGGCGACTATCACGGCATCGTGGTCAAACAGGGCGAATATGGTCTGTATGTAAAAGGTGGCAAGCTCATTGCCTATGACTATGCCGGCGGCGATCGAAACACCAACATCCATGTCGCCGACGGGCAGTGGCACCATGTAGCGATGTCGTTCCGGAACGGAGTTGCCAACGGGACAGTCGTGTATGTCGATGGCGTCGCGGTGCTGACGACAACGACAAGCACCACACAGACTTGGTTTGGTCTGGCAATCGGTTCCGGAGATTCCAATGCCGGCACCTACCAGAATTTCGATGGCACGATTGACGAAGTGCGTGTCTGGGACCGCGTCCTGTCGGCCTCTGAGATCGCCACCGCTCGGACGCCGCTGGCGACCGAGGTTACCATGGTTCCGGTCGATGGCTGGCGTGACAAGTACGTGCTGATGCCGACAGGAGCGACAGCAGACGTCCTGCGGATGGTGTCGCAAGGCGAGCCCTCCAGTACCGAGGCCGACGCTGGAAACACCTGGCTCGACACGAACGTCAAACTGCATCAGATTGGCTGGTACAATCCAACATCCGGCGAAAAGCGTCAGGACAGTCGAGCTGCCTCGCCGTGGGCCGGATTCACTCAGGGAGCTGCCAACCCCGGAGCTGGCTGGGCGGCGTTGTATTCGCTGGAGTACCTGAACGGCGAACGCAGCGTGGAACTGGCCGACGGCCGTACATTCAAGTACTCCGACACCAGCATCAGCCTGGCTGGCCAGCCGACGTGGTCGTTTGATCCGAGCGGCCTGAGCGTCCAGTCCATGAACGGCCAATGGGTAATGGCACCAAACGGCGCTGGACTGGATATCAACACAGCCTCCGCAGCGAACCGAAAGACGGCGGATCTGACTCAGAGTACCACGATCCCGATCCAGGCAGCTCAGACAACGAACTTCGTCAATAACCCTTCTTCTAATACGTATATTTCAGGCTACAGCACCTATATTTCAGGCTATACCCTGAAGTCGGTAAAATCCTGGCAGGGAACGTATAACGCGGGTCGGTGAACGGGTCTGTTTCAAGCGTGTTTGCTGACTGGCGGACCTTCAACAGCGTGACATTGAATGTGCAGGTGAGTCCCGCATCCACTATGACTTATAAGATCTCTGGCTGGAACGCCAGCACGGGTCAATGGGAATTCATTAAAGAGTACTCAGCCTATATTGTACTGGGCAACCATGAGCTGTCGGCTATCAACTTCGGCTCTCTTAAGACTTATAAAGGTATCAAAGTCGATATAACAGGCGTCACGTCCTGGGCTGCGATGAACGACGTCTCAATATCGGAGCCGGTCTACACAACGGCACCGGTCTACTCCACGGCATCTACTGACGGCCGCTACGACGCGATTGGCTGGATTCAACAACAGAGAACCGAACCATGGAGCCAGGTGCAGGTCGGCTCATACATTCAGGATCAGTTTCATCAGGACGACTACGGCAGCTATTGGAGTGGGCCAACCTGGATACAACAGCTAAGAACAATACACTCATACGTTTCCATTCCCACGTTCGAGGAGCGCAGGCACTATCAGTGGCATAACGTCTACAACACTCACGACTTCGTCGATACGCGATCACAATTCTCGTATCAGATGGTGACGAATACCTCCGACATCTACGACCTGCGGCCGAAGTTTGAAACAGGTGAATCGACCGTCAAAGTGGTGAACGAGAAATCCGTTACCCAGTGGCAGACGGAAAACATCACCGAATCGCAAACACTGCTGACGACATCGCGAACACTGGCCGGTGATGGCACGACGGCGTTTCAGGGAGCATTCGGCGGGGCATCCATTGACTCACTGGGGTCAGTGACGATCGCTGCCGGAAACAATGTCGCGGTTCACGGAATCGTGCAGTCCGGCGGAAGCGATCAGACGCTGAGCATTACTGCCGGACAGAATGTGCTGGTCAATGGACTCGTTCCGGACGGTGCGCCGAGCGGAACGCTGCCGGCCATCGCTGCTCTGAAATCCGACGGCCGAATTGTCATCACATCATCGCGAGATGTGGCTTTGGGCGAAGCCAGTCGCCTGGGCGTGGATGACGACGGTGTCATGGGGACACTTAGTGAAATAGTCCTCAACGCAGGTCGCGACATCGCGATGAACGGGTCAATAACGGCTGGCAGCCTGATCCAGGCCACTGCCGGAACAGCCGACGTCGGCTCAGTCGTCGGCTCAATCAGCACGGAACTGACGGCGTTTGCCGGTGATATTCGATTAACTGCTGGATCCACTGGTGGCCATGTTACTCTGACAGACTCGTCGCTCAGCGGTGCTGCAGCCACCGGCATGATCGATCTGATTGCACCGGCTGGCACCGTGTCTCAGACCGGTGCCGTGGCAACCGGGCGACAATTGCGTGTTCGAGCCGCAAGCGGTGTCACGGCCAACACGAATGTCCGTGAATACGACGTTCAGAATTCGGCAACCGGCAATGTGACCCTGCTGAATCTCGGCGATGCCAGCTTTGTGAATACTTTGGTCAGCGCAGGTGGCAACATCAATGTGCTGGCCTTCGGAAACCTCACCGTGCGAGACGTTCTGGCCGGGGGCAATGTCGATTTCATCGCAACGGGGCAGTTGTCACAGAATTCCGGCGGAACCATTACGGGCCGTCGATTAACACTGAACGCAGCGTCGCTTGCCAGTGCCTTCCGCACCAACGCCGAACAACTGAGTCTGCGAACAGCAGGTTCCGGCAACTTGGTCGTGAATAACACGGGAACGCGGCAACTGGAACTGGATGTCACCGTCACCGACGGCAGTCTGACTGTGACAACGGTCGGCGATCTGCTTGTGACACGTGCGATCAGCCTGACAGATTCTGACAGCAACGACATCACGCTGTCCTCCGGGGGCAACATAGACATCGGCCTGCTTCAGGCGGGTGTCTTTGCTGCGACAGATGCCGAAGCCCGGCGCATTCGCCTGGCTCGACTGAGCGGTGCGCTGCGAGCTTCCGGATTCCTGCCGGTCAATGCCGCGGATCTCAGCGAAACAGCTTATGCCGCCCTGGATTCAGCAGCCGCCAGAACATCACTCGTTGCGTGGATGACAACGAACATCTTTGCGGGGCAGACCAATGCAGCCGCCGATACTGAAGCTGAAGCGGATCGACAGCTGAACCTGACGCAGTCGATCCGCAGCCAGGGCGATGTGTCGCTAACCGCTGCTGGTGCGATTCGTGAAGTCAGTCCGGAAGACGCGGACGTCGATCTGATTGCCGATTCGCTGACCGTTGTCAGTGGTCTGGGGATCACAGGCCTGGAAACGTCCCTGAATGTCATCACCTCCATCCGCAACACGTCGGGCGACGTCGTGCTGGGCGATGTCGATTCTCAGGGCGACACAGCGCCGGGACTGAGTGTCGTATTCATTGAAAACGCAAACGGCTCGGTGCGGATCAGTGTGCCAGGCGACCTGGAAGTTCAGCGTATCAGCGGTCTGGGTGTTTCGGGTGATGTGACGTTGAATTCCGACAGTGTCCTGCGACTGCTGCCAGTTTCAGGAGTTCCGAACACAGTCATCGCCGGTCACGATCTGACGCTGTATTCCGTGGGCAACCTCTTCATCAGCGGTGGCATTTCCGCTCCCAATGGAGTCAGCATTGGCTCCGGGGCGGACGTTAAGCTGAGCGGTACCACGCTGAATCTGAGCACCGTGGAAGCCATCGCGATTGAATCCGACAGCTCGCTGAGTATCAACGGCATTCTGGAATCCGCCAAAGGGATCAGCCTGATATCCAACCACGGCGACGTGGAAGTCATCGGTACGATTCGTGGACGAAACGGTAATCCGCTGGAATCACTGACGATTATCGCCCGCGGCAACCTGATGAAGTCCGGTGCATTCGCCGGGCAGTATCGCTTCCGGTCGCTGGTTGACGATGCGACGTACTATGCCAGCACTGCTGAACTGACGGAGAACAGTCTGGTTGTTGACGCATCGAATCAGTCGGTGCAGAACTTTGCCACACTGGATCTTGTCCCATTTACAACCACCGATGCTCCCGTCATGAAAGATCCTGTGACGGGTCTGGACTTCTTCCGCGACCCGAGCACTGGTCCGACTCCGCTGACACAGGATCGCTACCTGCGATACATCGGTCAGACTGGAGAAGAGTTTTATCGCCGCACGGATTCTGTCACCGGATACTATCCATTCTCAGCCTTCAACAATGTGACCAGCACGTTCGTGGAGCGGCTGTACTCCACGACAGAAGATCCGACGCTGGGAACGCTGTACGCCGCGGACGGAACGACCGAGATCGATGCCGACGATTACGAGTCTATGGAGGGAACACTCGTTCGCGTCACGGACGCAGCGATCATCGCACGCCTGTTGCCGTTTACCCTGAAGGACGCCAGTGGTGGTCGAGCCACCGGAACATCGATTTCGCTGGAGCGGGCCACCATCGGCAACGTCAGTAACACAGTGACGTTCATCGCTCAGGGACAGGTGCGAGCACCGCAGTTCACGCTGCAGGGATCTGACAGCACAGTCACGATCGTGAGTGGCGAAGATCTTGTCACGGGCAACTGGAAAGCCGCCAGCATCAATGTGCAGTCGACCGGTTTGTTCGACTCCACCGGCAGTTTCATTGGCGGCAGCATCACGGTTCCGACCAGTTTCCGCACGGCCGGCGATGCCGATCCGAAATCCATCTCGCTGACAGCTCAGAACGACATCACGTTCAACGCCTCATTGAGCGCCATACAGGAGATTTCGCTGCACGCGGGTCGTTCACTGAATAATCTGCCCACATCACTGACAGTGACTGGCGCGAACAGCGTCATCGATCTGTCGTCAGGAGAAGACCTGCTCGTCCCTGGGTCTTTGAGTGCTAACGGACCAATCAATCTGACCTCAACCAATAACCGTGGCACAGGTGGCACTGTCGTTGTGAATGGCAATATCTCGAGCGGAGCGGGCACGGTTGCCGTCACGTCCAGCACCAGCAACAGCCGGATCAACGGCGTCATCAGCGGAAGCGGCGGACTGAATCTTTCCGGTGGCGGCAGCCTGATGCTGACCGCAGCGAATACGTACACTGGTACGACAAGCGTCAACTCCAGCCAACTGATCGTTTCAGGATCCACAGCGGCTGGCAGTCCGATCGTCGTTTCGAGCGGATCAACTCTCGGCGGAACCGGGCGGATTGCAGGTCCGATCACAGTTCAGCCCGGTGGAACTCTTTCACCCGGAAATTCTCCGGGACGACTCTCAACGGGAAGTCTCGATCTCAATTCAAATTCGACACTGCTTGTGGAAATCACCGGGGTTAGCTGCAGGATCTCAATACGACCAGTTGTTGGTGACCGGCACGGTCAACCTCGGCGGTGCCACGCTGAACCTTCCACCGACTGTTTCTGCGTTGACGCTGCGAAAAGATGATACGTTTGCATTGGTTGTCAATGATGGCACTGATGCCGTCAGTGGCCGCTTCTCGTATGCTGGCGTCCTTTTGCAGGAAGGCATGGTGATCCCTGACTTCCTTGGTACTGGCAAGGGTGCTTTGATCACGTATGCTGGAAATGCCGACGGTGGCAGCGTTGGAAACGACGTCCTGCTGATTATCATCAACACACCTCCAGTGGCTGTGGACGATGCTGTGTCAACGGGTGAAGATCAATCCGTCAGCTTTGACGTATTGACAAATGACACCGATAAAGAGAACAACATTCGACCGACCCTCACGATCAACCTGAGTTTGCCTTCAATCGGCGTGCTGACGAATAACCATGATGGAACGTTCTCGTACGATCCAACCGGGGCATTTGACGATCTGGCGGTTGGGGAATCGGCGACAGTCAGCTTCGAATACCGTGTGATCGACGAATACGGCGACAGCGATACAGGCCTCGTGACGATCACTGTGCATGGTGCCAACGACACTCCATCGCTGAGTGTGGTTTCAAATACCGTGACGATCAACGAAGGCCAAACGGCCGGCAACTCAGGAACCTTTGCAGACATTGACTTTACGGATCGTCCAACCATTACGACTTCGATTGGGACCATCACGCAGGACGCCAGCAACAAGGGAGCATGGACCTGGTTGTTCGGTGCCAACGATGGGCCGAACCAGTCGCAGATTGTTACGATCACGGCCAACGACCATCGTGGTGGAGTTGTCACGACAACATTCAATCTGCTCGTCAACAATGTGGCTCCAAACACCATTGTTCTGAGCAGCGGCTCGATCGACGAGAATGGCCTGTTTGTGCTGAACGGCACCTTCGCGGACCCTGGCACAGTGGACACGCACACGGTTGTGATCCGCTGGGGCGATGGTTCCGACGACACAACGCTGACTTTGGCAGCGGGCGTAACCACGTTTATCGCGAGTCACCGGTATCTCGACGATTCTGGTTCCGGTGCTTCAACTGTCTATGCGGTGGCTGCAACTGTCACCGACAAAGACGGAGAATCGGGTTCCGGCAGCAGCACCGTGACCGTCAATAACGTCGCTCCAACAGTCGTACTTGATGCAGTCACCGATATCGACGAGAACGGTATTGCCACCTTGTCGGGAACAATCACTGATCCGGGCACACTGGATACATTCACGCTGGTCATTGACTGGAACGCTCTCGGCAACATTGGCGGGGCTGGCGAAGGCACAACCACGCTGACTCAAGCGGACCTGACCAACGTGGCTCCAGGCGTGTGGGCGTTCACTGCGACTCACCAATACCTGGACGACAATGCCACGGGAACGGCGAGCGATCGCTACACGATCCGCGTTGTCGTCACGGATGATGACACCGGTACAGCCGTTGATTCTGTGAATTTCGTTGTCAGCAACGTCGCTCCGGTCATCACGGCCGCAAGCACAGATGCGGCCAGCTTGCTGACTCGTTCAGCCGACAAAACGGTCGTTCTGAATGGTACGTTTACCGATGTTGGCAGCCGGGACACGCACAAGGTTGTTGTCAACTGGGGTGATGGAACGCCGTCTGTGGAAGTGACCGTGAATGCTGCTGACAGCACGTTCACAGGGTCACATACTTACGCGACCGGAGGCATTTTCAAAGTCACGGTGAAGGTGATTGACGACGACGGTGGTTCAGTGATCTCGACGACGAATGCCGTGGTCGAAGGTGTTGGTGTTGTGAACGGTACGTTGTACATCATTGGAACGGACGGCCGGGATCATGTCCAACTGAAACAAGACGACAAGAAGGGGACTCTGAATGTCGATGTGAAGTTGAACCAGAGCGGGAGCGATGGTAGTGCCGACCGCATCAAAGAGACCTTTGCAGCATCAACCATCAGTCACGTTGTCGCCTTCCTGTTTGACGGGAACGACCACTACGACGGAGGTTCTGATGGAGGCAGCGATGGCGGAAATGATGCGATTCCACAGATGGTGTTTGGCGGCATTGGCGACGATCATCTCTCTGGTGGCCAAGGCAACGACGCCTTGTTCGGCGGAGCCGGCAACGATGACCTCAGTGGTGGCCACGGAGCAGACATTCTGGTCGGCGGCACCGGCAAAGACAAGATCAAAGGAGGAGACGGAAACGATCTGCTCATCGGTGGATCGCTCGTCAATGACTTCAACGACCTGTCCATTATTGACGACATCGACTCCGCCATGGCCGAATGGGCAACCGGGGACCTTGCTGACACTTTCAGTTTCCTCGGCATAATCATTGACGACGATGAAAAGGATGACCTCTTTGGAGAAAAAGACGATGACATCATCTATGGTGGCAAAGGCGACAAGGTGAAGCAATAGGTCTGCCATCGTATCGCAAAAGACTAAATCAGGTGATGATCAGATCAGTGATCACGGGGTCAAATTCCTTTCTGCAGCCGTTTCACGTCGCATTGTTTCATCAGCTCGGACAACTGCCCGAGCTAAAATCTACCCACAGATTCTGCTGAAGAGGCTTACCTTTGAAACCCATGATGTCTGACTGCAGCAGATCCTTCCAGAGTGGAACGCAAACCAAACGTACGCAGCTCAAAGCGGCAGTCTGCACGAGTACAGCGCAGGAACTCGCAGCAACGGCAACACGTTTCTAAACAATGGCCCGCTTCGTTGCTGCGGGAACCATTTCTTTCGCGATTTGGCCAGGCCGGTCCTGGCTCTCGACAGCACGGCGAAGAGAAAATGCCTGCAAAAATCAGGGGATTGAGGGCTTGCCGTTACCCACATTTCCTGGTTGAAAATCGCCGCTTTCTGCAGGGAACTATGCTTCCGCCGGGCTCTTCTAGCATTGTCAAGTACCTTTTTTAGAAAGATTTCTGCGACTTCTTTGCGCACCGCGAAATGTCATTTTTCAAAACACTTTTGAAAAACGTTTGCGCGCTCGTGATTGTGGTTTGCTTTTTGTCATAGAAATTCAAGA
>JAYTAK010000782.1:0-3403 GCA_043737515.1 Candidatus Kuenenia sp.
AGTTCCTGATAACCCAGCGCTTGTCTGGCTGTGCGGCCCGGAGGTGGTTCAGATTCCAGCAGCAGGCGTGTTTCTTCCAGCCAGCCCTCTTCCATCATCAGATCGATGCGTTTGTTGATGCGTTCGTGCAGCCACGGACGAGGCGGCTGAAGCCAGACGACACATGCCGGGCGATCTTCCGATGCTCGAGGTCGATGGTGCTGATCTTCTGAGAGCGGTTTACCAGTCAGTTCAAAGACTTCGATCGCCCGGATCAATCGCCGCATGTCATTGGGATGCAGGCGCTGAGCCGTCACCGCATCACGTTCAGCCAGTTGCGCGTGGAGCCATCCCGGGCCATGCCGGAGGGCGAGTGCCTCCCATCGATTTCGCAAGTCCCAATCGGCTTCCGGCCCTTCAAACATGCCTCGCAGAATCGAACGCAGATACAGTCCAGTGCCGCCGACAAACAGCGGTATCCGACCCCGCGATGCAATATCGTTCGCAGCAACCTGCGCCAGCCGCACAAATTCGGTCACGCTGAATTCCTGAGCCGGATCGGCGATATCGATCAAATGGTGGCGAACAGTTTGCTGATCTTCGAAAGACGGCTTGGCAGTACCGATCGTCATGCCGCGGTAGACGGCCATCGAATCCAGTGACACGATTTCCGCGTTCAGAAAGTGCGCCAGACGGAGGGCGGCGGCTGATTTCCCGGAGGCGGTGGGGCCAGCGACGAACCAGCATTGTTTCAACAGTGAGACAGGAAGCTGCATAGACTCAGCGCGGCCATGAATGAAAAGTCCCTGGATTTGCCGGTCCACACGTTGAACCCGTCGCCGAAGGGTTGGCGCTTCGGCGTGGATTGGACGGAAATCCTGGTCATCGAGCACGGGCGAACACCGAAATCCTTTTACAGCGTGTTCTCATCGTGCCGCCTGGATTATAGCGACCGTCTGGCGCACGTCATCACACTACTTCGATCGGGCCTTCGCAGCGGCAGCACCGGCACGGCGGCGTTTCCACGAACCAGTCAATCGTTTGGCAATCGGCAGATTGGTGAGCGGCTGCATCAGTGCGATCGACGGATCAGAAGCAGCCAGCAGTTTCTCTGGACGACAGTACGGACACTCAATCGTATAGATGATCTTTCCACAGTGCCGACACTCTTTTGGCCCCGCTGTGCTGATGGAATCTCTGAGCGACTGATGCCATGCGAGGCGGAACATTCCCAGCAGAACCAATCCCGAAAGAATCCAGTTCCATGGTGCTGACAGGAACCAGGAGAAGGCAAAACTGACAGCCGCCGCGCTGGTCAGGCACAACAGGAATGGCCAGATAATCCGGAGAGCCCGCCCATCGTTTTCATTTCCGATTTCCGCCTGCCACAATCGATTGAGCGATTCACGGCGCAAGTCGGACGCTTTGACCGCGTGATCACTGTCAATCGCACGCAGCAGGCGTTCGATATCGTCGAGCACGCGGTACTTGTCCTGCTCCGTCATCTGATCCTGATGCGCCCAGCGGTTTCTGAAATCCCTCAGCTCGCTGACCAGACTGCGTTCAATGAAGGACAGGTCCTGGCGGAACAGTTCATTCCAGCGATCCCACATGAACACAAGCAGAAACTGAGCGTCGCCGTGTTCGATCTCGCGAAGGATGCGTGCGTCGCAAGCCCCGAAAACAGCTTGTTCCGTGACATAGGGCCGCAATCCGGTGGCGAGCAGTGCCAGCCCTCTGGAAATGGTGTCTTTCATGTTACAATGCCCGACAGCAGGATTGGGGTGGGGCTCAGAATTGTCGCAAGACTACCTGGTCAATAGTATCATTCCGGCCCTGATGAAATCTGGTTTCTGATCGCGGCGGTGAATCTGCCAACTTTAACGATTGCAGCGATTCACGTCGCGTGCAGGTATTCTGTTTAGAGGAATGTCGATGACACAAAAAACCGTGCTGAGTATCGGGCAATGCCGACCCGATCAGGCTGCGATCACGCACTACCTGACCTCGCAATTCGGTGCAAAGGTGCTCACGGCCGATCTGGCTTCAGATGCCTGGCAGGTACTGAAGAATCAGGCCATCGATTTGGTGCTCATCAATCGCAAGCTGGATGCTGACTACAGCGATGGCATGGAGATTTTGCAACAGATCCTCGGTGAGAAGGCGACGGCGACACTTCCCGTCATGCTGGTTTCGAACTTCGCCGAATGGCAGGAGAAAGCCGTGGCAATGGGAGCGACGCACGGATTCGGCAAGGCCGAATTGAACCGCCCCGAAACACGACAGCGACTCAGCGCGGTCCTGGAGTGATCGATGTAACGACTAATCGAGTACGCGGGCGTTTTCGATTTTGTAAAGCCGAGGCAGTTCGGAACCATCGCTTTCGTTGTCGATACGAAATGTGCCTTCCACATCAAACGGACGCTGATCGATGTATCGGGACGACTGGCCTTCTTCCAGTTTCACGAAAATCACGTCGTAGATTTTCGGCATCCGCTGGAAGCAGCAAATTCCGTTGTCACGGGCCAATGTGAAAGACGTCAGACCTTCCGACACAAAAGTCGGATACATCCAGCCTCGAATGCGAATCTGCTTTCCATCCAGCGCTGCCAGCCAATCGGGAAAATACTCCGCAGCATTCGCTGGCACTGGTTCCATGTTCAGAATCTTGAGCAGATCGATGTCGTCGTAGCTGATTCGAACAGCGTCGGTCCCGCGTTCCCGACGAAAGGATTTCTCGGGAATCAGCAACTCGATCTTGTTCGCTGACTTCGCTGAATCGTTATCAATTTCCGGTGTATCTGCGCGACCGGTCAGACCCGACTGAGGCGAGACAACGGATTTTATTTCCGTCGATGAATTTTCAGCGACGCTGTTCTCGCCCGTCGTCAAATGCGACGCTGGTTTGACAGTGTTATCGTCAGATGACTTGACGGCAATTTTGCTGGCGGCAGGACTTACAGTATCCCGGGGACTCACGTCTGTTAAATCGACTGCCTGTGTGTCCACTTTTGCGTCGTCTTGTGTGGGGGCAGCGGGCAGCTTTTGATGCTCTTCGAACTCAGTCGGAGGCGTCTCCTTGTAGGAGACGTAATCACCATCGCTGCTGTTACAGCCGGTTACTGCGGCAAGGGAGATCAGAATCGTCGATGCTGCCGTTCGTTTCTTCATGCGGTGTCCATTCCTTAGACCTGAGTAATGCAGTCTTAAAACCGCGTCCAGGCTTCTTCCACAAGTTCGACATTTTTCATTTTGTATACTGGAGCATAATCGAAATCATCCGGCGGCCCGCCTTCACCTGCTCGAACATCGGCCTCCAGCACGCCAGCCACGGCCACCATACCAGTGAAAGCTCGTGTGACCAGTTGATAGTCTTCCTGTTGATAGTCTTTCGACAGTGCGAGTTGTTTTCTGTCTGCTTCAG
>JAYTAK010000783.1:0-3402 GCA_043737515.1 Candidatus Kuenenia sp.
CAGTTGCTCCGCGACTGGGCGGCTGCAAGTGAAAAGATACAGCGTCTGGAAGGCGAACATCAGCGGCATGTGTACGACATGACGTATGAAGTCGAGAAACTTTCTAAGGGGCGCTTCTATTTCGAGACGCCCGACAAGGGCCGCATCAATCTCACGCCGCTCGAGATCACAGACATGATGCTTGATCAACGTGCCAAGGGTGAGAAGCCAACCAAGAAACGGAAAGATGGCCAGCCGTTTCAATTGAAATCAGATCAGGAAGAATGCTGGTCCTGCGACGGCCTCCGCGTCTACGAAATGGACGTCGCAAAGAAAGAAGCGCGTGTTGCTCAATTGCCAGCGGATATGCAGGGCAAGAACATTATGGACAGCCCTCTGCCATTTCTGTTCGGTATGCCGCCGGAAAAAGCCAAACGCCGGTTTGCGATGTCGCTGCTCCGCCCGATGGGTCCGATGGATCCCAATGATCCCGGACCTTTTTTCGCTTATCTTCACATTCTGCCGCGGCTTCCGCAGGATGCGGGCAATTGGGCCAGCGCTGACGTTATCCTGAACCGGCAAACATTTCTTCCGCAAGCGGTGCAGTTGGTCGATCCAGCCGGGACCAAGGTCACTGTCTATACTTTTTCAGGTTTGAAGGTGAATGAGAACAAGTTTATTGACCGCTGGTTCGACGAGCAGAACCCGAAGACGCGATTCACGCCGGATCTGCGCGGTTTCAATGTCCACGTGCAGGACGGGAGAGAGCCTGCTCAAGTCGCTGAAAACGATCCGGCCGAACCCCGAAGGCAGCCCGCTCCCGAAAAGTCCGCGCCGCCGAAGTCCGCGCCGCCGAAGTCCGCGACTCCCGCCCTGGTGAACGTCCAGGGAATGAAGCACTCTGATGCCGTGATTCAACTGGAACGCCAGGGGCTGAAACGAAACAAAGATGATCCGGAAGCCAATATCATTCTGATAGAGGGGCCTGCTGCGAAGAAAAAAGAAGATATCTTCACTGTCCAGTCTCAGGATCCTCCCGCCGGCACGCCGCTGAAAAAAGGCATGAAAGTCCGCCTGACCATCTGGACCAAACCCGATGGCAATGCGAAGCAGTAGATGCGATCATGAGCGTTAAAAAGTCCTTTTCGACGGACAACGTTCATGCGAATCTCATGTGTACGCAGTGTCAGGATTCTTTGTCTGTGCGTAATCCTGTCCACGCCAAATGCGTCTCGGGCATTTCAGGTGGTGGCAGTTTCTTCGGCAGCGACGGCTAAGAGTCCTGCGGATGCAGCGACCGAGCTGCATCGGATCTTTGACGAAGAGTGGCAGCGGACGCTCAGGGAGAATCCGACTCAGGCATCTCAACTGGGCGATCGACGCTACAACAGGTTCTGGCCCGATACTTCACTCACTGCCATCCGTGCGTCGCAGACGAAAACGCGGCAGGTGCTGGCGGCCATGAAGGCGCTCGACAGATCGCAGTTTACAGCCGCCGACAGACTCAACGCACGCCTGTTTGAATATCAATACGAAGCCGACATCAGCGAACAGCGATTTCAGCTTCAACTGCTGCCCGTTAATCAACGCGGCGGCATTCAGGATAAAGACGCCACCGCAGACGTGCTGCAGTTTGACACGCTGCAGGACTACGATGACTGGATCGCGCGACTCAAAGCATTCCCGCTCTATACCGCCCGCACGATGGCTCTGATGCGGCAGGGAATCCACGAACAGATGCTGCATCCGAAAATCGTGATGCAGCGCGTCCCGGCACAGATCCGGAAGCAACTGGTCGATCAGCCTCAGGAGAGTCCGTACTACAAACCGTTCGGTACGTTCACCGTCGAACTGACGGATACAGAAAAGAATCGCCTGCGTCGAGACGCTGCGGCGGCAATCGAAGCCTGCATCCTGCCTTCGTATCGCACGTTCCTGGAGTTCTTTGAGAAAGAATATCTGCCGGCGTGCTATGACGATGTCGGTTGCTGGCAACGTCCCGATGGCCAGTCGATGTATGCCGAACTGGCTCGCCGATTTACGACCACCAGTCTCACGCCGCAGGAGATTCACGACATCGGGCTGGCGGAAGTGAAACGCATTCGCAGCGAAATGGAATCCATTCAGAAGGAAGTCGGATTTCCAGGTTCGTTTCAGGAATTCCTGGTCCACCTGCGGACTGACAAGCAATTCTATTTTGGCACACCGGAAGAACTGCTGCAGGCGTATCGTGACTGCTGTGAACTCATTAATCCGAATCTGCCAAAACTGTTTCTGAAACTTCCAAAATCCGCGTACGACATCCGACAGATTCCGGATCAGATGGCGCCCGATACGACGACGGCCTACTATCGGCCGCCGGCAGCCGACGGGACTCGACCGGGCAGCTATTTTGTGAACCTGTATCGCCCGGAGACCCGGCCGAAATTTGAAATCGACGCATTATCGCTGCACGAATCCGTGCCCGGCCATCATCTGCAGATTGCGCTGTCCATGGAACTCACGGACGTCCCCGAATTTCGCCGCTACGGCGGTCACACCGCCTTCATTGAGGGCTGGGCGTTGTACACGGAAAAACTGGGCAGCGAGCTGGGACTCTACCGTGATCCCTATTCGCGGTTCGGGCAACTGACGTATGAAATGTGGCGGGCTGTGCGACTGGTTGTCGATACCGGAATGCACAGTTTGAAATGGAGTCGTCAGGAGGCCATCGATTTCTTCGCCAACAATACGGCCAAGTCCATGCTGGACATTGAAAACGAAATCGATCGCTACATCGCATGGCCGGGTCAGGCGCTGGCCTACAAGATTGGCGAACTGAAAATCCGAGAGCTGCGACAGCGGTCCGAACTGGAACTCGGGAGCCGTTTCGATGTGCGTGAGTTCCACGATGTCGTGCTGCGGAACGGTGCGGTGCCACTGGATGTACTGGACGAACTTGTGACGGCCTGGATCGCCGCGAAGAAGCTCTAAGGATCGGCGCAATAATAACAATGGCCCGCTTATTCACTGGGATTGAAGCATCTGGAATTCATTTGGCAACGCGAGCAATCGGGATTTTTTCCAGCCACGAAACAACACAAAAATCTCAGCGCGGGCTTCGCCCGCAACCCATTGGCTAATGGCGGGACTCAGAAACACAGAAGACAAAAAAATTGGTGACAGAAAAATGGGAGCAAGAAATATGTTCATTCTGCTCAGCAAGCGTTGAGAGTTTGGTTTTCCTGAGAAGAATTCTATCACGGCTGACTCATCAGACGTTGTGCCGTTGATTCCGATGGAAATCGAACGCCCCCTGCGGCTGCACGCCTTGCCATTTCCCGGCAAAGACAACGCTTCCGCCGACTTGTCCCGGTCGGAGCGACAACTGGGAAGCTACCAACCCGACGCCGAACATGCTGGTTCTTCATCCGCAGTTCGGCT
>JAYTAK010000784.1:0-7758 GCA_043737515.1 Candidatus Kuenenia sp.
CGCGATGATTAAATGCGGCGTTCCCAGAGAGGATCCGTTTGTTGCAAAGGCCGTCGCTGCAGCAGCCGGACGGAGTGGCGGAGTCCAGTATCAGCCGGTATCGGCGTATGATCATATCTACGGAGCGGGAGTGGATTCGATGCTCCTGGCTGAAATCGATCCGGTTAAGTACCAGCCCAATCTGCAGGCGATCGCCGACTACGTTGAGTTCGTCCAGCGACCGGATGGATCCTGGAGTGACGGACCACATCAACCGGGCGATGTGAGTATGTCGCAGTACGGTGTCCTCGCATTGTGGGCCTGCCAGCGTGCTCAGTGTAAAGTCTCAGCATCTGCATTTGATCGAGCTGCGGACTTTCTGATGAGAAAAGGCAATGCGGACGGTGGCTGGGGATACCGTCCCGGAACCAATTTTGGTCCGGGTGCTGGTAACTCCACACACAACATGACCATGGCGGGCGGTGGGGCACTCGGCATTTGCCGGCTGTTGCTGCACGGGCTGCGAAAACCTCCAGCGCCAAAAAAAGACGAGGAAGACGCATTGCCAGGGGGTCTGGAGAAAATCGATCCGCTGGTGGATTCCCATCACCTTGGATCAGCTTTCCCTGACTTTCAGCCACACCACCCAGCCAGACAGCTCGATGATCGAGTCGATCGGGCGTTTGGGTGGAATCTCGACAGGTTTGAGCCCATCAGTCGTGTGGAGCACAATCTTTACTACTATTACAGTCTGGAGCGAGCTGTGGCAGTGGGTGACCTTGTTAAAGTCGAAGGCGAAGACTGGTACATCGTTTATGGCGATGGCCTGCTCACGCTGCAGTCGGAGGATGGTAGTTTCAACACGCACTCGGGTCCGGTCGTCGGCACCTGCTTCGCGCTGCTGTATTACAAGAAATCCACACAACAGGTGATAGCGGCGACATATGGCTGCGGGCAGCTTCTGCCTGGACGGGGCAATCTGTTTGGAGAAAGGGGGAGCGAAGATCCCAGGGAATTGCGGGGGCTCCTTCAGGATATTTTGAACAGCGGTGCCGATGGCTTCGACGGATCCCCTATCGAAGTCGCGGATGAAATTGTGCGCAGCGTGCAGGCGGTGGATGACCCGGAGACACTGGTCGGGCAGATTGATCAGTTGAAGCCTTTGATGAAACACCCCGACAACAGAATCCGCAGTGCTGCCGTCTGGGCTGTGGGGAGAACAGGGGATCTCAAACTGGTTCCTTTGCTGCTGGACGGGCTCCGGGATTCCAGCGTGGACGTCAACATCGAAGCCATTCAGGCATTGAGATTCATCGCGCGAAAGCCGCACGGATTTGGCGAGACCCTGGCACCGTTTGCGTCGCTTGGCACGGAAAAGCAAATCGAAAACTCGACTCCTGAACAACGGCTTCAGTTGGCGACTCCGTGGCGGGAAAAGACCCTGAAGGACTGGTCCAACTGGTACTTTGGCGTGCGTGCCTTCGAAGATCGCGGTGGCCTGGATGAACTCCAACTGGCCGCGCAGTTGCAGAAATAGGCGTTATCCTCCCTCGGATCGTGACCGAGTCCGCGACTTCGCGCGAGCTTTGCCTTGAGCCACACTCACATGCGGATTGCCTTGCAGCAGAAATCGCCATGGACGATCAAGACCGACGCTGAGTCCCACGCGCACGTCGGTCACGATTTGTGAGGGGTCGAACTGTGCTTCACGTGGCAGCAGAAATCGACGCCCGATGAGGACAGATGATCCATGATCACTGCTTCCAAGCGACAACGCCTGGCCGATTTTTCCTGGGCCGGAACATAGCTGAGTCGGGTTCAGAAGCTTGCGACGTACCTGAATCCTCCGAATGCCGGCCAGCGGTTGAATGGCGCGGATCAGCACAATCCCGTCACTCGTCAGCACGTTCAGCATCCAGTGAATACCATAGCTGATGTAGGCATAAACGACGCCCGGTGTCTGGCTTTCAAAAAAGGCTCGCGCAGACGGGCGAAAGAAGACATGGCATGCCGGGTCGTCGGTCGCCGCGTAGGCTTCCGTTTCCACGACCATTCCGCCAACGCCATCCCAATGCAGATGCGTCCCGATCATGTCCCTGGCGACATCCAGATGATGTCGATCATAGAATCTGACGTCGAGTCTTTGCTGCTTCATCATCAGGCCACTATTTCGCCACCGCCGCAGGCACCGTGTATTCGTAGCCGCCCTGGATTCCGAGCGGCAGGCCGAGTTGCCAATACAGGAATAGAAACGCCGACCACAAGGTCAGGAACGTGATCGAATACGGCAGCATGATCGAAGTAACCGTCCCGATGCCCGTGCTCTTCACATAGCGCTGGCAGAACACCACGACCAGCGGAAAATAGGGCATCATCGGCGTGATGATGTTGGTCGTTGAATCGCCGACGCGGTAGGCCGCCTGAGTGAATTCGGGCGAGATCCCCAGAATCATCAGCATCGGCACGAAGATCGGCGACAGCATCGCCCACTTGGCCGAGGCAGATCCGATCAGCAGATTGATCGTGGCGGTCAGCAGAATGATTCCGGCAATCGTCACCGCCGGGGGCGCATTCGTGCTCTTCAGAAAGTTGGCACCCTTCACGGCCAGCAGGGCTCCGAAACCGGACTGCGAAAATGACGCGATGAACAGCGCGGCGAAGAACACGAGTACCAGATAGTATCCCATCGACTCCATCGCCTTGCTCATTCCTTTGATCGCGTCGCGGTGCGTTTTGAATGTGCCCGAAACGAATCCGTGGACAAGGCCCGGGATCAGGAAGAAGATAAAGATCAGCGGCACGATCGACTCCATCAGTTTCGCTGCCGGTGGCCTGAGCGACGTCAATCGACGATAGAGTTCCCAGGTTTCACCTGCCGGAGGCGTGGCCTGCAGACTTGAGCCGGGCATCAGCGCCCACCAGGCCAGAAGTCCGCCGCACACTACGATTGAAGCAACCGCGCAGACGATGCCCAGATTGTCCCGGCGGGTGAGTTCGGGCAACTTTGGCATGTCGTCCGGATCGCCGTCAATCACGGACGAGCGCAGTTTGGGTTCGATCACAAAGTCCGTGATCAGCCATCCGAGGGTGACGATCAGGAAGCTCGATAAACCAGTGAAGTACCAGTTGCAGAGCGGATTGACCACGTATCCTTTATCGACCAGTTGCGCCGAAGTTGTCGTCAGACCCGCCAGCAGCGGATCAATTCCGCACGGAATCAGATTCGCGCTGAAGCCGCCGCTGACGCCTGCAAACCCGGCGGCGATTCCGGCCAGCGGATGGCGACCTGCCGCATAAAAGATGATGCCCGCCAGCGGAATAACGACGACGTATCCGGCATCCGCTGCCGTATGACTCAGCACGGCGACCAGCACCACCATCGGGGTCAGCAGAAACTTCGGCGTGAATGTGAGCAACGTCTTGAGCAAGGCACTGATGAATCCCGAATGATCCGCCACGCCGACGCCCAGCATGGCGACCAGCACGACTCCCAACGGATGAAACCCGACGAAGCTTTCCGTCATGGTTGACAGGAACTCAGCCAGTTTTTCCAGCGTGAGCATGTTGACGATCTCTATGGGCTTCTCCTGTCCCGGCAGCGTTTCCGTAAACTGAATCGACGAACAGATGGCCGACATCGTCCAGATGATCAGAATGCCCAGCACGAACAGGACGGCCGGATCGGGCAGTTTGTTGCCGAGCCATTCAATAAAGTCCAGAAACACCATCACCGGACCGCGTGGCACTGGAGTCATTTTTGTAGCGGGCGGATTGGCCATGTCGAGTTCCTGTTTGGGTGGAGCAGACTTCCGCAGGAAAAGTATCACGTTTTGCGTTGTGGAAACAGATCACCAGAACATCAGCGTAGTCAAATGGCAGAGAATCATGTCCGATGCAGCACGAGCAGGTTGCCGCGTACTTCTGCGCGGATGCTGCCGGGAAGGTCGATCGAAACTGGCGGTGGATCAAGCAACATCGCGGCCAGGCGGTGCCAGTGATCGCGACTCATATCTTTCCGTGACCAGTTTTGCTGAATCCACAACACCGTCAGTGCGTGGCGGACGACAGGTTCTGGATGTTGAGTCAACTTGCGGACGTCCAGACGACAGTGTTCGGGCGTGCGTTCAAGGACGGCTTCGGCGAGCAATGATTCTGCCACGGCGTCGAGACTCTGCAGTAACTCCTGAGTCTGCTCAGCCAGCCGCACGATCGAATTCTGCACGCCCGGATTGAATTCGGCCGCCAGCAGCGGAAGCAGTTCATGCCGGATGCGATTGCGAGTGAACCGGCTGTCCACATTGGTCGCATCCGACGCAAACGCGATGCTGTGCTGTTGCATAAACTCCGCGATCGCGTCGTCGCGAATCGTCAGCATCGGTCGAATGAGTTCCACGCTGTCGCCCAGGCACCGTCGTTCGGGAATGCCTCGCAAGCCACGCACGCCCGTGCCGCGCAGGATATTGTGCAGCACCGTTTCCGCCTGGTCGGCGGCATGATGAGCAGTCGCAATCAACGGCGTCCCGTGCTGCTGTGCCGTGGTTTGCAGAAATTCATAGCGGGCAATCCGAGCCGCTTCTTCCAGACTTCCGCGTGAAGCAAGTTCAAGCTGTCCTGCCCCGCACTCCGCGATGACTGCCGTCACGTCGAGCGACCTACAGACAGATCGGACAAGTTCTGCATCGTTCCGCCCCGCCTCGCCACGCAGTCCGTGATCCAGATGAGCGACGACGATCTGAGGAATTTTCGAAACGCCGCGAAGCCTGATCATCCCGTAGAGCAGTGCCATGCTGTCGCGGCCACCGGAAACCGCCAACAACACTCCCAGCCCTGCCACGCTGAGGCGTTTCAGATTTTGTTCCAGTTGGTTTTCGAAACCGGAACGATGTGCGAGGAGCGGGTGAGACATAGATTGTTGATCAAATGAGAACGGGTTTCTAGGACGTAGGGTGGGACAAGCGGCTGCTAAGCCGCGTCGGCCCACCATGCACCAATTGCACACCCGGTAGCCCGGCGCTCGTGTTGCACGCAGGTCCCACCCTACGAAACTTGGTCATCATACAGAATGCTGGGGTCTTTGGGACGGAACTCAGCCGTCAGCTTCTCAAGACACGTGTGACAAAAGTCAAAGTAGACGTCACTCTCTGAGTGACGCAAACCGAAAACGCTCGCGTTTTCTGGCTCGGCTTCATCACTCAGAGAGTGATGGCTACTTTAGTCACATGTGTCTTTCATTGGAAATACGCCGGTGGGATCAATGGCTCAGCGGGTGCCAGTTTCAATTCGGGGCAGGCATCGTCAAGTTCGCCCAGTTCGTAGCGGGCGAGGCCGGAGATGTGCCAGAGATAGCGGCTCATGTCGCCGACCGCTCGGTAACGGCCATCGGGGCGAAGGGCGACCCAGGCGTCGCCATGAGCCAGCAGGATGCCCAGGCAATCGCCAGTGTCAGGAGCCCAGATGTGAATCGTCCCATCGTTACTCGATGAAACCAACAGTGCGGAACTTCCGGGGCCGCGAGCCCAGAACGCCACACTCCTGACAGCACTCGAATGTCCCTTCAGTGTGCGCAGGCACTGACCGCTCGACGAATCCTGGACACGGAGCGTCTTGTCATCCGATCCGCTGGCAAGGCGGCAGCCGTCCGGGCTGAACACGACGCTCCTCACGTAATCTCCATGGCCTTCCAGTGTGCCCGGGCATTGACTGGTCAGCGAATCCCACAGGATGACAGATCCATTCCGGTGTCCCGTCGCGATAAACTCCCCGCAGGGCGACCATGCGACACTCAATGCCTCGGACGTTCCGGGCAGCAGCATTGGGAAAGGTGGAATCCGTGGAAGTCCAGTTCCAAATGCGGAAAGTCCTTTGAGTTGGGGGTCGTCCAGAGTGGCTCCCGCCAATCGGGTCATGGTCCATTGACGATCGGTATGCACCGCACCGCGAAGATCCGCACCGACCAGATTGAGAATCACCGCTTCCGTCGTCCCGGATTCCAACTGCACGGCGAGGCTGGTCTTCATTCCGTACCGCTCACTCAGTCGTCGTGAAACCAGCAAGGCATTTGGTTTTGCAGATTCCCCACCCGTGGACTGAGCGTCTTCACGCTGAATGGCAATTGCCCATGTCATTGAGGTGTCTGGCCCCGCCATGTCGATCAGCCGCAGGACGCAGCCATGTTGCAGGAAATACTCACGTCGCAAACGCCCGTCGCCGTTCAGGAAGCCGCCATCCGGCATCTCGGTCAGCAATCGACGGAGTCAGCGGCTGACGTTCGGCACATCAGCAGATCGCAAAGCCGTGATGGAAGCCCTTCAGCCCGCGCTGCAACTGGCAGGTGACGCAGCTCGCGGCGGAATGATCTTCGGCAAGAAATGTGCGACCTGTCACAAGCAGGGCGGAGTCGGCCATGAAGTCGGCCCGAACCTCGCGTCGCTCACCACCCGCACGCCGGAATCCCTTTTCACGGCCATCCTCGACCCGAGCGCCGCCGTCGAAGCTAAGTACCTCAACTTCGTCGTCGCGACCACCTCCGGTCGCAGCGTCATCGGCCTGCTCTCTACCGAGACCGGCAGCAGCATCACACTGCTGGCAGCGGAAGGCAAATCCGAATCCGTCCTCCGCACCGACATCGAGGAACTCCGCAGCACCGGCAAATCCCTGATGCCGGACGGAGTTGAAAAAGACCTGACGCAGCAGGACCTCGCGGATGTGATTGAATTCGTGAGGGGGTTGCAGAAGTAGCGGCTCAACTTCGGCGTCAAGCCGGAGACTGGTATTTTCTGGCGGCTTGCCGGTATCATGAAAAGGATCTTGACGGCGCGCTGTATGCAGGGAAAATCGCGGTGGCGATCCGCCCGGAACAGCCAGACTTCCAGGCACTCCTTGCGGAGCTCTATTTGAAAACCTGGCAAACGGAACTTGCAAAACATCATCAGCAGCTGAGCAGGCAACGGACGCAACTTCAAATGTCGGTCCAGACGCCTGCAAAACAAAAATAAGGGCCAATTACGAACGATGCACAAGAGCGAGTTCCAGTGCTCGGCAAACGCAGATTTCGTTGGCTCGGTCATGTCGAGCCACGATCGTTCGTTGTTACTGGACAGGGGCAGCATCTGCTGAAGGCACCGCCACCTTTCGTTGGACTCCGTCGATGACTCGGAAAATCAGAATGATGGCCAGCGTTCCGAATACAGCGAGGCTCGCAGCGAACAGAACAGCGAGCGCCTGGCTGAGCGGGCGACTGAGGTCGCCCTCGACCAGTCCGCCAATCGGGTTGCCGCTTCTGTCCAGGCCTGCGACAGAGGCCGTCGCAAATAGACCTGTCAGCATGGTCCCCAGGACACCTCCCACAGCATGCAATACAAAGACAATCGCCATTGAGTTCCCCGGACAGCGTTTCTTGACAGACGTATATGCCAGACAGGTAACTGCACTGCTCAGCAAGCCGATCAGGATCGCCGACTGTGGTGCAACGTAGCGACTGCCAGATGCGATTGAAACAAGTCCCACGAATGGTCCGATACACAACGACACGAGCCCCAACTTGCCACGGATCATCCAATCGGCTCCGCACCAGCCAATCAACCCGCCACAGGCGGCAAAGTGAGTGACAACGAAGGCGTTCATCGCGTACCCATCGACCGCCGGTGAACGGCTGGCATTCCAGATTAATGATCCGCACCAGAATAATGCAGTACCCAGACCCAGACAGACAGTTCGGCGGGGCGTTTCTGCACCGACTTCACCCCGTGTCGGACGACCCGCAAAAACAGCGGCGACCAG